>NZ_CP063533.1:1200000-1500000 GCF_028751035.1 Helicobacter winghamensis ATCC BAA-430
CCTATACCCATCTTCACGCACTTTTTTGACAATATCTATTAAAGCTGGCTTACTTTTATAATTAACCTTTACTTGCCCATCTTCAATAATAAAATCATCTTTTCCCCAATAGTTAATTCCATAATCCACCATAAGCCACCTTTAAGCTTTAATATCAAGCAAAGTTTGCAACATAGAATCCGCTGTTTGAATACTTTTTACATTTGCCTCAACGCCATTTTGCGCCACTATCTGCTGTGGTATTTGCGTGGTTAAATCCACATTAGAAGTCTCAAGTGTAGCTTGTTGCACATTTGTGCTAATTCCACTTTGGGCAACAGAAAATGCATCATATCCATAACTTGCACCAATAGTCATAGCTAATCCTTTTAAGAACAAATTTTTATAATTAAAATGCCAAACTATAACCAAAAATTACTAAAAAAACCTAAAAACAACGTGGTAAATCAGAGGGCTTATATAAATTTTAATTTATGGGGTTTTGGATTCTAGTCTCAGCATTTTTACAAAAAACCAAACCACTAGAATCCAAAAATAAGATATTAGGAAATTTAACCTAAAAACTCACGCTTAAAATATTCTCTTGATGCTTTGCAAAGCGGACAAGCTCCAGGAGCTTTTTTGCCACGATGAATATGCCCACACACTTCGCATACCCATACTTCCTCACTACTGCTTTCAAAAAATCCTTCTGCATCAAGCATAGCTTTCAACTCTAAATATTCTCTTTCATGCTCAACTTCTACTTTACCAATAGCATTAAACAAGCGCACAATATCTTTTTTGCCCTCTTCTTCAGCAATTTTGGCAAAATTTGGATACATTATTGTATACTCATAGTTTTCACCCTCTGCTGCACTTAATAAGTTTTTTGCAGTAATTTCAAGCTCTTTACCATCAACAATTTTATGATAAGCCTTAAATTCTGCCCTTGCGTGCCATTTCTCATTTTCTGCCGCTTCCCTAAAATGTCTAGCCACTGCGTGCCAGCCCTCTTCTTCTGCTACATCAGCAAATAAATCATACTTATTGCGCGCCATTGACTCCCCAGCAAATGCTTTCATTAAATTTACAGCAGTTAAGTCCTGCGTTACACACACCATAGGTTCACCACAGCAGCTAAGTGTCCCACCCCCTACACTTTGCATCTCTACTTCATTGCCACATTTTTGGCATTTATATGTTTCATATTGTCGCATAACTTACTCCTTAAATTTAAGATTTTATAATTATAGCACAAGGTTATTAAATAATAAATATTATTAATAATGAAGAATTTTGTAGAATGATATGAAGAATTTCAAGCCAAAAGGCTTGAAATTTTTTAAGCTTTTCGTGAGCCTTTAAAATCGTGGATTACCGCGATACCTCCTGCAATATCGCTTAAAATTGCACAAGCTGTCTCTGTGGCGCTTCCCATAGCACAAGCTACCATTGTTGTAACTCCAGATACGATTCCAGCAGCATAAATTCCATCTTTTACCACATTACGCCCAGAAACTTCTAAACAAACTTTGCCCGGCTTTGGCATAAGTGTATGAGGCTTTACAAAGGATTCCAACCCCTTAATATTGCAAGCACTAGCACCTGTTGCAACAATCACATAATCTGCTTTTTTTACAAATCCTGCTCCACTCACCTCAAAATCCCCTTTTTCACCGCAGACTTCTGTGGCTTCAGCTTCTATAAACTCTACTTTTGCAAGCTTATTTAATTGCTCTTTTGTAGAAGCGATAATTTCTTCTCCATTAATTCCAGCCCTAAACATCGGCACATTATACACATCAGCCTTGTATAAATCTGCCTCTTTACCACCTTTTTCAATAATGCTTAACTCAAAATCAAGCTCCCCTTTAATCGCACTTGCAAGCACTAATGCCGCACTAAGACCACCGATAGATCCACCAATAATTACAACTCTTTTTTTCATTGTTTTCCTTTATTTTAAGATAAATTTAATACTAATTTGCCTTATCTTAGACATTGACAAAATTACAAAAAATTTTATAAAAAACTTCTTATTTGCTTTATAAATTTTCCAAAATTGTTTCCACAACTTTTCTTGGATTCTCCGCCTTGTAAATAGGGCGACCCACCACGATAAAATCACTTCTAGCGTCCTTTGCATCTTGTAAGGTTGCCACACGCTTTTGATCCCCGCTACTCTCGCCAAAGGGGCGGATTGCAGGTGTGAGCGTTAAAAACTCATCACCTAATTGCGTTTTTACCACTAAAGATTCCGCACAAGAACAAACCACACCATTAACTCCACATTCCTTAGCCATTTTTGCAAACTCTAGCACCTGTGTTTCAAGCCCTGTGTGATAGACTTCAAAAAAGCTATTCTCATCAAAGCTTGTAAGCGCTGTTACAGCCATCACAAGCGGCGGATTTGAAAAAGCTTTTAAACGCGCCATTACTTCTAGCATCGCTTCCCTACCGCTACTTGCGTGAATGGTTAGCATATCCACATTAAGCGTGGCGATAGATTCCACACTATCGCCCATTGTGTTTGGAATATCATAAAGCTTCAAATCTAAAAAAATCTTAAATTGTGGATTAAGCGCCTTAATCTCTGTCAAAAACTCCGCACCATCACGAATAAAGCTTCTTAAGCCAACCTTTACCCAAACTTGCTCGTTGAATTTTAAGGACTCTAAAAGAGCTAGATTTTCTTTTTTACTTGGTAAATCAAGCGCAATACAAAGTTTCATTCCTTAACCTTTTTTTGCAGAATTCTTTTTATCTTTTAGAGGCTTCAAGCTTCTTGTTTTGCTACTTTTGTAATTTTTAGATTCTAACTTTTTAAAATCTCTTTTTGGTTTTTCAAATCCCTTAGAATTTGGCGTATTTTCTGTTTCTAGGTTATTAATTTCTTGCTTATGCGCTTCTTGTTCCTTTATAGAATCCACACTTAGCGTTGCGTTTTTTGCGATTCCATCTAAGATTCCATTAATAAATTTTGTAGAAGTTTCATTGCTAAAATTTTTTGTAATCTCTAAAGCTTCATTAATCACAATCGCCTTATCCATTCCGCTAAAAATTATCTCATATGCCCCCAAGCGCAAAATCGCACGTTCCATATCGCCAATACGCTCAAAATCCCAATTTTTAATCTGATGCTTAATGCGCAAATCAACTTCTTCTAAATGTTCCAAAACACCATTAAAAAGAGTCTTTGCAAACTCATTTTGTGCATTTTTAATTTTATGCTCACTTAAGATTTCTTCTACAAACTTTGAAATCCCATCATTCCCACTTCCATAAGCATACAAAAGCTGTGCAACAGCCACTCTCGCGTGCGTGCGTGTCGCCATTACACACCAAGCTTTCTATAGAGATTAATAAGCTCAATCAATCCAACCATTGATTCAAATCCCTTATTTCCCGCCTTTGTTCCAGCGCGTTCAATCGCTTGTTCAATGCTATCTGTTGTTAGCACGCCAAAAGTAACTGCCGCTCCATAACGCACAGTTACATTTGCAATTCCCTTTGTTGCTTCCGCACTCACATAATCAAAGTGTGGCGTAGAGCCACGAATAATAGCTCCCAAGCAACAAACTCCATCAAAATCACCTTGCGAAAGCACTTTTTCTAAAGCAAAAGGAATCTCAAAAGCTCCTGGCACTAAAATATGTGAGAGATTCTCATCTCTCCCTCCGTGGCGCAAAAAACAATCCCTAGCACCTTCTACTAACCTATCTGTAATTAAATGATTAAAACGACTTGAAATAATCGCAATTTTCTCATCACCCATAAGAGCTAAACTTCCTTCAATAACTTGCATATTTATCCTTTATTAACAATTGTATTAATCTCTAAAATCTGCTCCACTAACTCCAAAAGCACGCTAGGTGTTAGCATATTTGGACCATCACTTAAGGCATTTTTAGGATTTGTATGCACTTCGGCAAACAGCCCATCTATCCCAGTAGCTGCTGCTGCGCGCGCTAAAAGTGGCGCAAAAGAGCTATCTCCTCCACTTTTTCCTTTCAAGCCGCCAGGCATTTGCACTGCGTGTGTTGCATCAAAAATTACCGGAGCAAAGGCGCGCATAATTGCTAAAGAGCGCATATCTACAACCAAATTTCCATAGCCAAAGCTATTTCCTCGTTCTGTTAAACAGATTCCATATTCTTTTGCACTTTTAAAATCCACATTTTCCGCATTTGGATTCCTTATTTTTAGAGCCTTTAAAACAGAATATTGCATATCTTGCGGGCTCATAAACTGCCCTTTTTTGATATTTATCATAGCCTTTGTTTTTGCCGCTTCTACTATCAAATCTGTTTGTCTGCACAAAAATGCTGGAATTTGCATAATATCCACCACTTCTGAAGCAGGTTTTGCTTGGTAGCTTTCGTGGATATCTGTAAGAAGCTTATAACCAAATTTCTTTTTAATTAACGCCAAAGACTCTAAGCCTTTTTCTAAACCAGGTCCGCGATAGGATTCCAAACTTGTGCGGTTAGCCTTATCAAAACTCGCTTTAAAGTAAAAGTCAATTTTAGGATTCTTTGCCAAAGACTGCAAAGACTCTGCAATCTCTTCTAAAATTTCTTGGCTTTCAATTACACAAGGTCCTGCAATAATAATCATCTCTAAGCCTTCAATAAATTAAATTCGTGCCTTTTAAAGTCGTAATTATACACTTCTCCACTCTCAATAATATAATGCCACCCATAAATATTAAGCGTTCTTGCAAGGTATTTTTCTTTAACCTTTGGATAAGTAAAGAGATTTACAATTTGTTTTTCAATATTAATCTGCTCGGTTAGATATGCACGCATTGCTTTATTTTTGGGATTTAATGCCAACACTTGCTCTTTCACAGGCTCAATCAACTTTAGCCAGTTTTTAACATTTGGCATACTCTCAAAGTGTCCTTCTTCATGCAAAGCTGCGCAACCCCCACAATGGGAATGCCCGCAAATAATGATATTTTCTACTTTTAATTCTTCAAGCGCATATTCAATCGCTGAAGTTGTCGCTAAATACTCTTCTGCCTCTCTATAAGGTGGCACAATATTTGCGATATTACGCACTACAAAGAGTTCACCTGGAAGAGTATTTGTAATAAGATTTGGCACAACCCTAGAATCCGCGCAACCCACAAAAAGCGTATGAGGATTTTGCCCTTCTTTTAAATTTTCAAAAAGTTCCTTATAAACTAAAAAATTTTCTTCTTTAAACTTAATCGCGCCTTCAAATAGCAAATCCATTGTATTTGGTGCATTTGTTGAACCTTGCATATCTTTTTGTTCCATTTTGGATTCCAACTTTTCTTGCATTCTCTACCCTTAAGGCTTGATTTTGGCAACATCGCCAATTACACTTGATAAATCCTCACCAATGCTATACACATACAAATCCACACGACGATTTTTTGCGCGTAACGCTGGAATATCATTATTGGCAATAGGCGAAAACTCTCCCTCTCCCCCTCCTAAAATGCGATTTTTCTCTAAGCCTTGCTTCAAAAGTAGTTCTGCAACATTTACTCCACGCGCCACAGAAAGTTCTAAATTATCCGCAAACACAGCATTCGCACGCATAGGCACATTATCTGTATGTCCGATAGCTTTAACAAGCACTGCTTTTGGCATTCTTAAAAGCTCCAAGCTTAAGCGTTTTAAAAATGCGATTCCACTAGGATTTGTAAGCTCCGCACTTCCTGTGGCAAAAAGCAACTCTTCAGGAATTCTAATAATCACTCCTCTTTCTGCTTCTTCTAATTCCACGCTAGGACCATTTGAGATACGATTAACTTCATTATAATCTGTAATCAAACTTCCAAAAATATTTAACACATTTTCCATTTCAACTTGCGTTTCAATCGGAGTTGCTTTAATTGGTGCTGGAGGGTTAATCTGACTTTGCGAACCTTTTTCAAGCACTGCAAAAGAACCTTCTAGCGAACCTACTGCTTGTGCAATTTTTTGCGTATCAAAAGTTGCCATTGAAAGTAGCAAAATAAAAAATGTCAAAATCAGCGTAACCATATCTCCATAAGTTCCAAGCCATAGTGGCACACCTTGAGGACAATCACACGCTGGGCATTTCTTATCTTTTGCCACTACTTCACCTACCTTTATCCAAAATTTTGGGATTATAGCTTATCTTTAGTTATAATGCCATTTAATTTTTATATTTTGTGAGGAAATTTTGCACGCAATTATTGATTTTATTGTAGAATCCGTAAGCGCCTTTGGCTACTTTGGAATCTTTTTTATGATGTTTTTAGAAAGCAGTTTTATTCCTTTTCCTAGTGAAGTTGTGATGATACCAGCAGGTTTTTTAGCTCACCAAGGAGAGATGAATTTTTTTATCGCCATTCTTTGTGGAATCTTAGGCTCACTTAGTGGCGCACTTTTAAACTACTATTTAGCCTTATATTTTGGGCGTGAATTGCTAATAAAATGGGGCAAATACTTCTTTTTTGATGAAAAAACAATGGTAAAAATGGAAAATTTCTTTGCCAAACACGGACACATCTCCACTTTTAGCGGGCGTTTAATACCAGTGGTTAGGCAATATATCTCACTTCCAGCAGGGCTTGGCAAAATGCACTTACCACTCTTTTGCTTTTACACAAGCTTAGGGGCTGGCATTTGGGTAATTATCCTAACAACACTTGGATATTTTCTAGGACAAAATGAAGCAATTTTAAAAGAATATCTACATCTTATAACATTTACTTTGGTTGTGCTTGTATGTATTGGAATCGCAATTTACATTTACTTCCAACGCAAAGCAAAAGCCTAACAATAAGTTTATATTTTGAATTTCGTTTTAAGCAATACTTTACTTTAGATTAAAATATGGATATTTATTATAAAGATTTTGGGAAACTTCAAAAAAACAAAATCTAATTTCATATCAAACAGGAAAAAGAATGAAATAAGTGGAATATGGGGTGGGCGATGGGAATCGAACCCACGACCCTCAGGACCACAATCTGATGCTCTAACCGACTGAGCTACGCCCACCATACAACCATTAAGAACAAATGAGAAAGATGGTCGGGGCGAAAGGATTCGAACCTTCGACCCCTTGGTCCCAAACCAAGTGCGCTAACCAGACTGCGCTACGCCCCGACTAAAAAATAAAAAAGAAGTGGAATTATACTTTTTTAGCTCCACTTTGTCAAGAATATTACATAATCACCTAACTTTATGTATTATTTCACTCATTGTAATATAAAAAATTTTAATGCTCACACTCATTCCACCAAGCACTGCAAGATTGACAAAATAATGCTTCATTCTCTACGAACTCCATATTTTTATGTGCTAGGCAAAAGCGTTTATGGAATGTTCCATTCCATATTTCCCCTAAATCTTGCTTATACACATTCCCTAAACAAAATTTTTCAATATCTTCCTTTCCCAAATAGCTATTTCTTTGCGCCGAGCAACAGCCAACATCACCACTTGGAAATACATATAAACTTGCAAAAGGCGCACTACAAGTATGCCTTTGCTGCATTGTCCTAACTTCAGACAGTTTAACATTATCCAAAAATTCCCCACCATTTGATTCTAAACAACAAGTAAAACCTACCCTTATGCGCTTACATACCCCCTGCAAACAATTCCAAAACTCTAACATTTCCACTATTCTATGCCCTTCGTAGATAATATCTAGTTGTATTGCTATGAAAAGCTTTAGACTCTCAATTTGTTTAGCAATCTCTATTAAATTATGTTTAAAATTTTCAAAAAATCCTTTTGCACACTTATCATAAGTCTCTTTTGTAAAACAAATACCAATTCGCAAAGAATCTACCCCAGCTTTTACTAACTCTAAAAACTTCTTTGGAGTTAGTAAAACTCCATTTGTAGCAATCCCCACAGATGAAACCCCATATTCTTTAGCGCATTTTACGAAATCTGTTAAACGCATATCTAAAAGTGGCTCTCCTGGACCTGAAAAAATGCATTTAGCTTTAGCTCTACCAGCATATTGCAAAATATTTTCAACTTGTACGGTAGCAATTCTTTTATCCGTTTTAAAATAATCATTACAAAGAGTTTTACTTGAGCTATAACTAAACCAGGAACAAAAAGAACAATTTATATTGCAAGAATTTAATAGACCAATCCAAATTTCACGCGGAAATTCAAAAGAAAAATCCTTCACTACATTCCATTGTGTTGCAAGATTATACAATCTCCTATCTTCAAAAAATTGCGTTTTGTAGGTATTATTCCATTTAGAATGCAATATATTACGCAAATGTTTTTCTAGAATGCGATTTTTATAAGCATATTCTGTTGCATAGCGTGAAAAACTATCTAAATTTACAAGCTTAAAGAAAATAGAATCTCTAAATTTTTCATAAGGATTACAGAAAGCAAGATAGCTATTCTCCTTTGCCAAAATAACTTTTTTTAAAGTCTCAATTTCTAAATCAGCTAAATCTGTATTAAAGGCTACAAGAATCCCCCCCCCCCACACACATTTTGCAAGAACTTAAAAAACTCTGCACTATAAAAATCATCAGCAAATACAATTTCCACATCCTCTTGCAAAATATTTCTTAAAGCAAGATAATCCTCTAATTGAATCGCATTTTTAAACTTAACAAAATTAATTTTTGACATCCTGATCTCCTTGAGATTCTCATATGAAAACTGCGACAATTAAACATAATAAAATATTAATTGGCACTTAAAGTTTCACAATTTTTGCACCAAAGCCACCTAATTTTGGAGGAGCGTCTGTAAAGTCTAGCACCTTTGGATGAGATTTTAGAAAATCTCTTACCACACTTGATAATCGCCCTGTGCCAATTCCGTGATAAATTAACACTTCATCAAAGCCAGCAATAAGGCTGTTGGATAAGAAAATATCAAGGGCTTCTAGGGCATCTTCTGCACGCATTCCGTGTAAATCTAGCGTGGGGGAGACGGTTTGTGGGGCTTGAATGTTGATTTTGCTTGCAGGCACACTTGGCACATTGCCACTTAACTTTAGCTCACTAAGGGCTACTTTAACTTTCATTCCGTTTTCTAACTCTATTAATGCGCCTTGTTTGTTTGTGCTTAAGATGATTCCTTTCATATTGCGATATTTTATGCGTGTGCCTTTGGTATAGGAAATGTTAGAATTAGAATTATTGGAGCTAATGTTGGAATCGTATTTTATGGATTTTGCTTTGTTGATTAGGGCGTTTGCGTGGTTTAATGCTCTGTGAATATCGCTCTTAGTTTTTTCTTTAGCTGCGATTTTAGCGGCGTTTATGGCGTCTTGGTAGGTGGCTTCTAGCATGCTTTGGATCTTGTTAAACTTCTCTTGCAAGGCTATTTCTTTGTCTTTTAAATGCTGGAGTTTTTGCTCTAAAGCGTGGCTTTTCTCCTGTGCTTTTGAGATTTCAAGGGTTAGCTGCATTTCTAGGCGTGATGCGTTTTCAATGAGCGCATTTAGCTTTTCTTTATCTTTGCCATAAAGGATTTTTGCGCTGTTGATTAGGGCTTTTGGAATTCCATATCTTAGCGCGGTTTCAAATGCGTAACTCTTGCCAATTGTGCCATCTAAGAAGCTAAAGGTTGGCATTTGGCGCGTTTCATCAAAGAGAGCGGCTAGAAGCTGGACTTTAGGATTGCCTGCCATTAGGGCAGCTAGGCGTTTATGGTGAGTGGTGATGATGATTTTGTTGTTTTTTTGCATTAGGGATTCTAAAAGGACTTTAAAAAGGCTTGCGGCTTCATCGCTGTCTGTTCCTAACTCTATCTCATCAACACCGATGATTCCATCGCTTTGCTTTAAAATGTGGCTAAATTGCAACATTCTGCCACCAAAGGTTGAGATGTCGTTTTTGCTATTTTGCGGGTCTTCAAGGATAAAATCTAGACTCTTAAAGTTTGGCACTCTTGATTTGCTTGCATTTATGGGAAGTGGGATAAGGTGCTTTGAGAGAAAAACAACGCTTAAAATAGACTTTAGAAGCATTGTTTTACCACCGGCATTTACGCCTGTTATCATTAGTACTTGCCTTTTGAAATGCAAGGTTATAGATTTAGGATTTTTAAGTGCTGGGTGGGAGAAGGAATCCAAAAGGATTTCTGTGCTATTTGGCTTAGGGGCTAGAAATTCTAGGTTTTTTGCCTTAGCGAAGTTTAGGCGCGCTTGATAAGAATCAAAGCGGTCAAATTCCTTATCAATAAACTTTAAGAATAAAAAATGTTTGGTAAAAATGCTTGAAATTTCGCGCGCAATTTCAAAGAGCTTGGATTCTTTTTGGTTTTTTAGTTCGGTGTATTTGTCCTTTAAATTTGCGATGTTTTGGGGGAAAACATAAAAAAAGCCAGAAGCGGAGCGGTCTAAAATCTGCCCTTTTAGGATATGATGGAATCCGGCTTTTAAAAGCAGGCATTCTTCATCGTTTATTAGGTGGATTTGCCTATCCACTAGGTAGGGAGTGAGTTTGTTTTGATTTAGCGTATGGGAAAGTTGGGCGGAGATTTCGCGCTTTAGGTTTTCCAGGCTCGCATTTATGGAATCTAAATCTAAGTAAATGCCTGTTTTTAGGCTACCATTTTCTAAGAAGGATTTAACGATGGGTAAAATCTGCTCTGGGATTTGTATGGAGGAGAACCACTCACCTAGGATTCCTTCGCATTTTAGGTTTTTTAGGTAGAGAAAATAGCGGATAATTTTCACAAATTCAAAGATTTCATCAAGCTTTAAATGTCCAAACTTCTTTAAAAGCGCAAGTTGAGAGTGCAGGGGCTTCACTTCTTTTGGCGGAGTGAAAACTAGCGGTTCTAGAGCATTAATGTAGCGCAAATGCACTTTAATATCACCTTGTAAAAATAGCTCTTTAGGACGAGCTAGAAAACTTGTAAAGCTCTCATAAAAATCTTGTAAATCTAGGGATTTTAGGTATTCTTGCATTTTAATCTTTTGATTCTTCTTTAAGTTTGCAAGCTTTTAGCGGAATGATAACGCGCTTAAACTCTGTATCGCCTTTGCCCATTAGCGTGAGTGTGCCACTAATAAAATTAAAAGTTTTGTTGCTAACTTCTAGGGTTGTCGCTTGGGTTTGGCATTCTAAAATCTTGCCTTGTAGGAAGCTTTGGGCAAGCTCTGTGAGAGTGGCTTCAGTTTTGTCTTGGATAAGGGTAAAGATTCCAATGCCTGTTGCAATAACTAATAGGGCTATGCCTATGCTAATGCGTGTTTTGTAACTAACTAGATTGTATTTTGCTAGAAGTTGGATAAGGATCGCTAAAAGAATAATAAAAAGAGTTGCAATAAGAATAAAACGCACCATTTTAGATTCCGCCTCTTAGCGCATAAGTTAGATTGCCTGCATTAAAGCCTACTATAATACCTTCTTTTAAATGTGCAATTTCTTGGCTATCTTTAAGTAAATAGAGCGCATTGCCCATGCGCTTAACCTCATCAGCAAAAATGGGATTATATCGTGCAAAAAGGGTGGCAAAATCCATAGCAATTGCTACTTCCCCTGCTGCATATACAGGCAAAATCACTAGAGAATCCACACCTTCAAAACAACCAATAAAGCCTTCTAAATTGTCTTTAATGCGTGAATATTTATGTGGCTGCCAAATGGCAACTAGCTGTTTTGCGCCTTTTAACTCTTGGTATTTTTTGAGTGCTTTTAGTGTGGCGGTGATTTCTGTGGGATGGTGAGCATAATCGTCAATAATCACGCACTCGCCTTGCGTTAAAATGTCAAATCGCTTTTTGATTCCACAATAATCTTGGATATTTTTCCTAATTTCATTTAAAGGTAGAATCTGTGAAGCGGCTAAAATTGCAAGAGCTGCGTCAATGGCGATATGTTCGCCTAAGCCATAAACGCTAAATGTGCCATAGTCTTTGTTGGCGTTTGTTAGGGTAAATTGTGTCTTTGGCATACCATTTTCTACAATGTAGCGGATATTTTGCAAATCTTTGCTAGGATAAAATCGCACACATAAATTGCCCAAATCTTGCAATGCACCTAAAAAGGAATCTTCAGCATTGATAACACAAATCTTTGCAAGACGCAAAAAGCTTTCATACGCTCCATAAAACTGCGATAAATCGTGATTGTAAGTTTCCATATGCTCTGGCTCGGCGTTTGTAACAATCGCACAAGTAGGATTGCATTCTAGAAAGCTTTTATCGGATTCATCAGCTTCAAAAACCACGCGATTACCACTTAAAGCGCGTGTGTTAGAGCAAAACTCTTTGCTCTCTGCTCCAATTAATGCACTAGCGTCTTTTAAAATTGCGCTTAAAATCGCCGTTGTCGTGCTTTTACCGTGTGCGCCTGCAACCGCAAAGACTTCTTTGTTTCCTAAAATCATCTTTAGCGATTCTTTGCGTGAAAGCACAGGGATATTTTGCGCGTGGGCTTCTTGCACTTCAATATTGTCTTCTTTGATAATTGCAGAGTGAATGACTAGATCCTGCCCGCAAATTGCGTCTTTTGTGTGGGGAATGCTAACTTGGATTCCAATTTCTTTTAACTCTTTTGTAACGCTTCCTTCTGCGATATCAGAACCGCTAATCTCCACGCCTTGCGCACGCAAAAACTTCGCTAGCGCAGAGATTCCTATACCACCAATTCCTATAAAATGGATTCTTTTAATGCTTATATCCACTTAGCAATCCTTAAAAGCGCATCTTTAATCACAGATTCTTCATACACTAATGCTAAACGCACAAAGTTTCTTCCGGGGTTTTGCCCTTGCGCATCAACGCGCGATAAAAAACTTCCAGGTAAAACTAAAATGTTTTCTTTAAGCAAAAGATTACGCGTAAATCCTAAGTCATTTTCAACAGGAAGCCACACATAAAAGGTATCTTTTGGAATGGGCAAGTTTGGAATCTTTTTACACAGAATTTCTTGTGCTAACTTTAGATTTTTTGCATATTCTTGGCGGGAATGCTTTGTGTGCGCTTCATCACTCCACGCAATACTTGCTGCTTTTTGTAAAGGCAAGGGAGAGGCACAACCTATATAAGTGCGATATTGTGCATAATCTTTTAAAACTCTAGAATCCCCTGCAATAAATCCACTTCTAAGCCCAGGCGCGCTAGAACGCTTAGAGATAGAATTAAGAGCTAAAATATTCTTAAAATCTGTATTACCCACTAAAATGCTAGCTTGTAAGATAGAAGCGGGCTTTTTATCAGTGTAAATTTCACTATAACATTCATCATTTAAAAGTAAAAAGTCGTATTCTAAGGAGTAATTTACCCATTGCTTAAGAGAATCTATGGGCATTGTTGCACCGGTGGGGTTATTTGGTGAGTTTAAAATCACTAAATCGCATTCTTGCATTTGCTCTTTACTTAAGCTTGGGGTAAAGTTGTTTTGGGGTGTTAGATTCATATAGATTGTTTTTGCTCTTGCTACAATGCTCGCACCTTCATAGATTTGATAAAAAGGATTTGGATGAGCAATAGTTGGAGAGCATTTGTCAAAAAGATAGAATTGAGGAAAATTAAATAACACTTCACGCGTGCCAAAGGTTGGAATTAACATTGTAGAATCTAAATCCAAATCAAAGCGGTGCTTGATAAAATTTAGCATTGCTTGTTTTAGATAATCTTCACCGGCGGTTTTTGGGTATTTATTAAGTAAATCCACGCTTTCTTTTAAAGCATTACAAATATTTTTAGGTGTTTGAAATTGTGGTTCGCCAATGGTTAAAGAAATCCGCCCTTGTTTTTGTGGAATATCTTTAATTAAAGCTTGAAGTTTCTCAAAAGGATATGGTTGAAACTCCATTATTTTTTCCTTTTTGTGGATTTTTTGTTGGAATCTTTTTTAGATCCCTTAGGGGAATTTTTGGAATCCTTGTTTTTTAAATTACCTTTGCTGTGGAATTTGTTTTTTGGGCGATTTTTATCTCTTTTGTCCCTTATATTGCTGGTTCTGCTAGATTTTTTGTGCTTGCGTTCATCATCTAATTGAAACTGCAATGCATTTAAATCCTTTTTGTTTAGCCCAATTTTATTTGGTCCTAGCACTTTAGAATCTTGCAAAACCATTGATAAAAGCTTGCAAACAAGCTGTGTTATGTCTGCATTACCACGGATTTGCTCATACACACGCAAGGCATCATCACTAATTGCATGCTTTAGGATTTTATCTAAAATGTTGGAATCCTTTTTATCCATTGTATCTTGTATGCTTGGAATCTCATAAAGCTCAATGCTAGCTTTTGTATTTTCTTTAATACGACGAAGCTCTTTAAACTCTAAAGGCGTTGCAAGCGTAATCGCTACACCCTTTTTACCTGCTCTTCCAGTTCTTCCAATCCTATGCACATAAGATTCTGGATTTAGTGGAATATGGAAGTTAAAAACATGGCTCACTCCACTAATATCAAGCCCCCTTGCTGCAATATCTGTGGCAACTAAAATATCAATTGTGGAATCTTTAAAAGCTTTAATGGATTTTACGCGTTCTCTCTGCTCCATATCGCCATGTAATGCTCCAGCTTTAAAACCGCGTGAAAGTAGGCGTTCTGAAAGAATATCGGCTTCTTTTTTCATTCTTGTAAAAATAATTGCCTTTTGTGGCATTTCGCTATCAATTAGGCGCACAATCGCGTCTTCACGCTCTTGTTCATTGATAATATAATAGCGTTGAGATATGTCTTGGTTTGTTGTATCATCTTGAGTGATTTTAATTAACTTTGGATTGCTTAGAATCTTTTGCGCTAGATGTTTAATAGGTGTTGGCATTGTCGCTGAAAAGAGCAAGGTTTGACGGTCACTTGAAAGATAGGTAAAAATCTCTTCAATATCATCTAAAAAGCCCATATCTAGCATTTCATCAGATTCATCAAGCACAACAACACTAGGATAGAAGTTTTTTAGCCGTTCATTGCGCAAATGATCTAGCAAACGCCCCGGAGTTGCAATAATAACTTGTGGCTTTTTCTCTAAAAGTTCAATTTGTCGCCTTATGGGCTGTCCGCCAAAGAGAGAAACTGTTTTTACCCTATTGTATTTGCCAAGCTTAAAAATCTCATCACTAACTTGCATTGCAAGTTCCCTTGTAGGCGTAACGATTAGCACTTCAATGCTACCATCATTTTTTAGATTATTAATAAGTGGCAAGCCAAAAGCAGCCGTTTTTCCAGTGCCTGTTTGTGCTTGAGCAATGATATCAAGCCCATCTAAAATTAATGGAATCGCTTCTTTTTGGATAGGGCTTGGCTCGCTAAAACCCGCTTCTTTAATGCCCCTTAAAACACTTTTTTTAAAGCCAAAGCTTTCAAAACCCTCTCCTAAATCCCAACTATTTGTCTTTGTTTGCTTTTTCATAATTCCCTTTTGTTTTAAAATAAGCTGTAATTATAGCACTAAAAATGCCTAAATCACTCTGTAAATCCAAAGCGATTCTCTTTGACAGAGCTGGGCAAAAGAGCAAATTTTGCATTTGCATTTATTTTGAGCGCTTTTGTCTCCCTTATAAGTTCATTTGGGCTTTTCCATATATTTTCTGGATCTATGTAAATGCACTCAAAACAAATTTCATTAATTAATGCAAAATAAATAGTGTTCTTATAAGCTGTTTTTACAATATTAAATTTATTTTGCCCTAATATTTTCATTTTAATCTCCATTGCACGCTTTTCGTTTGTGCTAATAATCAAAAAATGCTTTCTGTTTGCTTTGCAAAGTTTATCAATATAATGATATGTTAAAGCATCTTTTTCATTTAGGCGATCTTTGTTTAAATGTTCCATATATTGTTCTACAAAATAAATAATATTTGGAACACGATCATTCTCTTGTATTTTAAAAAAATTTTTAGAAAATGCAATAGAATTTATAGATTTTTTATAAATCTTATTGTCTAAAATTGTAATACAAATATCCAATCCACTTTTGACTTTTTTATGTATCCTTATATAAACTTTTTGATACAATTCAGAAAAAGACTTTAAATAGTGCGCTTCAAACCTTTCTTTTATATCCAATAAATATATAAAAAGTTCACCATAATATCTCTCATTTTTTAATGCTTCTTCTAATTCTTTCCTAGCTTTTTCTAACTTTAGCGTATTTTTATCTAAATCTAAATTCGCTTGGATTCTGCGCTCAAACAATAAAATATCACTTCTTAAGGAATTAATACGCTTTTGCGCTAAACTCTGACTATCTTTTGCGTTATTTACAGCAACAACTAAAGCTTGATAGTGGCATTGTTTAGACAAAAAGAAATCTTGAAAAATTTGCTTTAAATTTGCATTGCTATAGCGCGAAAAGTCCATAAATGCAGAATCCAAACGCGTCATAACACTTAATTCTTCGATAAAATCATCTTTGGCTATGGTTTTATCATTAAAAAGCAAATTATCCAACGCCTTCACGCCAAAACGCTTTAAATGCGCATAATCAAACAAAATCTCTTCATTAGATATAGGTAAATCATTCAAAAAAGAAATTGCCAAAAACTCTTGATGAAAATAACTTTTAAGTGTTTCAATAAGCTTAATGGTAAGTGGGATTTCTGTAATTTTCGTGTAATCTGTATTTTTATAAATCTTTTGCACAATCGCATCGCGCGCATTACTTTGAAGCGTAAGCAGCTCTTCATCGGTATCATGATGCCAAAAATCTGATTCGCTAATCATCGTATTGCCACCAAATTCTTGAAACTTTGAGACTTTGCAATCTGTAATTTGATGTATCTCATTACAACGAAACTCTACATACATTCCAACCATTGGCATTACCTTTTTATCATGCCAAGTCTCTTTATTAAAATCAAAAAGCATTTTAGAAGCGTTAATCACAACACCCTTGCCATTACTATTTAAATAACGCACTATTCTACCATGCATTGATTCTGCCTTTGATACATTGCACGATAAACTTCTTGCATACGCATTTCTAGCTGTTCAAACCACTCTGCATTTTCTGGGATAAAGGATTCCAAATACTGCACACTAAAAGGTGTATTATCAAACTCTAATTTTTCAAAGTTAAAACTCTTTCGTGTGCCACAAAAAACTACTGGTTGCACCTTTAGCTTAAAATGTTCCACTAAAACCTTTGCCCCACTTTTAAAAGGAAGTAATTGTTCCCCCCCTTTAGATCGTGTGCCTTCTGGAAAAATACAGAGCATTCTACCGCTATCAAGCCTATCTTTCGCTTCTTTTAATAAATACACAAGCTCTTTTTTACTCTCTCTGTTAATTAAAATCATCTTAGGAGCTTTGAGCGCATGCCCATATAAAAATGCCTCGCCAAGCTCTTTTTTAGCAATCCAACATAAATTATTTGGATGGACTGCTTCAAAATACATCACATCCATAAAGCTTTGGTGATTCATTATTAAAATCTGTGCACTTGGATCTAGATTGCCTTGTATATAAGGCTTTACCCTAAAGAGTTTAAAAAATACTAGGGCTATGCTTCTACGGATTATGCGATGAAAGGCATTAAAGATATACATTAATGCAATACCAAAAGGCATTACAAGCAAAATATAAAGCAATGCACTATAAGCTCTAATCTTGGATATCATCTTTTTTTACCCACCCTATGCGTTCATCTTCTAACATCACTTTATAGTAGCTATTGCGTTCTCCTAAAATTTCTGCTCGTATTGGTTTTTGTGTTGTTAGAACAATTGTAGAATTAAATGTTGGTTGGATTCTTAATGCGACATTTGCCTTAATTGTTACATCACTTTTTAATGTTAGGAAATACAGCACCAGCACTAGTGCAAAAACGCCCAGCAAAATAAAAATTGTTTTACGCTTATACAAATAAAGCCCAAAAAATAAAATTGCAAAAAATACAACCAAAGAGATTTGAAAAAATTGATAATTATTCTTTGGCTTAATATCACTTTGCGTACTAACACGATCTTCGCTTGCAATATTTGGAACTTGCAGAGTTTGGTATTTAGAAGTTTGCGTATTAAAATAATCAAAACTAATTGTATTTTGTGTTTTGGGCACAATCACATAGTAAAATGCTACTCCCTGCTTATAATCTCCACTTTTACTTTCAATACCCTGTTGCTTATAGTTTTCAAGCTTGAAGTCAAAAAGATTTGCCATTGTGCTTTGGAGTTGAAGAACCACTAAATTTTGCGTGGAATCATAACTTGTGATTTTTGTATCTAAAATCTGCAAATCTTGAGCTAAGACTTGGGAATACTCGCCCTTGCGCTCCAGCTTAATTGCTCTTGCACTACCTCCTACAAGAACTTCACTAACTAATCCATGATTTGTAAGAACATTTACTTTAATGCTAGGAATTACAAATTGCGATTGCTTGATTTTTAGATAAAAAGTGTTTTTAAGGCTAGAATCCTCTGGATTTAGCTCCCAAGCTTGATTTGGATTTAAAATTTCTATGCTATTTTTTAAATCATCAAAAATAAATTCTGTTGTAATTGTGGAATACTGCGTAAAAACCAGCATTTTAAGCTCTAATGCAATAATTTGATTTACATATGAAATATCCACTAAAGGTGTAAGCATTTCCAAATACACATTTTTTACTAAAGAATTATTAGAAGCTTTACTATTTAAAGATGGATTATTTATCGCCTCTTGAGACATAGAGTTTTGCATCGTAAAATCTTGCGATTGCAAAGACTCATTTTGCAATGCTTCAGATTCTATATTTTCTTCAATATCACTTTCTGTTATAGCATTAGGAAGTGGGGCTTGCAAAACATCATTATTAGAATCTAAAGTTTGTGATTGTTGAAATAACTCTTTTGATTCTGTATTTGGAATCTCTAAAGGCTCCGAACTTTGCTGATTTTGTGTTTCTGTATTTTTTGTATTTTCCAAACTTGCTTCTGGAAAAATGCGTGTTTCATCTGCAAATGATCCTATGCAAAGCCCAAACACACAAAAAAAGGCAAATACGATTCTCATAAAATTTTCAAAAATCCCTGAAGCATTTTTAGCCCTGCATCCTCACCCAAAACTTTTTCTATAGCACGCTCTGGATGTGGCATAAGCCCAAAAACATTTTTAGTAACATTGCAAATTCCTGCAATGTTACGCACAGAACCATTTGGATTTTCTACATATTCTAGTAAAATCTGATCGTTTGCTTCAAGGGATTTTAACCCCGCTTCATCAATATAATAATTTCCATCTGCATGCGCAATAGGAATTTTTATTGTATCTCCTTTTTGAAATTTTTCTAAAAAAATATTAAAATTATTCACAACCTTTAAATCACAATTTTTAGAGATAAAATGTAAATTTGTATTGCGCTTCATCGCGCCAGGAAGCAAGCCACTTTCAAGCAAAATCTGAAATCCATTACAAATTCCAAGCACATAACCACCCGCATTTGCAAACTTCACAACCGCTTGCATAATTGGAGAAAATCTAGCAATTGCTCCACTACGCAAATAATCCCCATAACTAAAACCTCCAGGAATCACAACTAAGCGTGTATCTTTTGGAAGCTCTGTATCTTTATGCCACACAATTTGCGTTTTTACCCCAAGCAATGAAAAGGCATATTCCATATCATATTCACAATTTGTGCCTAAAAACTGAAGAATTGCAACCATTGCTACATCTTTATTGTGTAGTTTTCAATAACAGTATTTGCAAGAAGCATTTCGCACATAGATTCTACTTCTTTTTTTACTGCTTCTTTATTGCTATTATCAATATCAAGCTTGATAATCTTTCCCGTCTTAACTCCATTAACACCCTTAAAATCTAGTGATTCTAACGCGTGATGGATAGCCTTTCCTTGAGGATCTAAAACCCCATCTTTTAACTCAACAATCACTTCTACTTGCATAATTCACCTTTAGTTTAAGATTCTCTTTAAAATCTCTTCATACGCCATTTTTACATTGCCTAAATCCTGCCTAAAGCGATCTTTATCCAATTTTTCCTTTGTATCTTTATCCCAAAATCTACAAGAATCTGGCGTAATTTCATCAGCAAGCAAGATATTTCCATCTTTATCCACGCCAAATTCCAGTTTAAAATCTACTAAAATTAGATTCTTTTTATCAAAAAATTCACGCAAAACACTATTTACCTCACGCCCAATTTTACGCAATACATCTAAAGATTCCACAGATTTTACGCAATTTAAAATCAATGCATGTTCATCATTAATTAAAGGATCTCCTAGCGCATCATCTTTATAATAAAATTCCACAAGAGTAAAAGGTAGTGCTTCCCCTTCTTTAATCCCTAAACGCTTACTTAAAGAACCTGTTGCGATATTACGCACAACCACTTCAATAGGAATAATTTTAACAAACTTGCAAAGCATTAAGTTATCCGCTAAAGTTTCTACATAATGCGTTTTGATTCCATTTTTTTCCAAAAGTTTAAAAATCTCTGATGAAATCTTGCAATTTAAAATCCCTTTGCCTTGTTCGCTTCCTCTTTTTTCAGCATTAAATGCTGTTAAATCATCTTTAAACTCTGAAATCACTAGATTTTCATCATCAGTCTTGTAAAGTTTTTTGCCTTTGCCTTCATAAAGCATTTCTTTTTGTTGCATTTTGACTCCTTTTATAAAACTTTAAATACTTTTAAAACATCAATCGCGCTTTTTAACTGAATGTCTTGTAAGATTTGCTTTTGCGTGATTGTATTTTTTGAATCACTCTGCTTTTTCTCTTTTTTGTCTACTTTTGCCAATTCACCTTCTAAGTGCTTTTGCAAATCCGCTTCTTTAATACTAAATCCACTATTTTCATCTGGCACAACACCCGGAGCAACTTCAATATCTGGGGTAACTCCAACAGCTTGAATTGTTCGCCCACTTGGCAAATAATAACGCGCAATGGTTAAACGCAAGGCTTCCTTTTTCTCAGTGGGTAAAATCACTTGCACGCTTCCCTTTCCAAAAGTCCCTTCACCCACCAAAACACCGCGTTTATTATCTTGGATTGCACCCGCTACAATCTCACTAGCACTAGCACTTCCATTATTAATTAAGACCACAAGCGGAATCGTAGCATAAGGCGTGTTTTTTGTAGCACGATAAACGATATTTTCATCTTTAATCCTACCCTTTTGGGATACGATAATACCATCTTTAATAAACAAATCACTTAAGCCCACTGCTTGATTTAAAAGTCCGCCAGGATTATTGCGTAAATCTAATACAATTCCATCAATTTTTTTGTATTTTTTTAATTCTTCATTAACACGCTGTGTAATATTTTTATCAAAAGAAGTTACGCGCAAATACACATAATTTGTATCCATAATCCCCTTAGAATACACAGACTCCACTTTAATATTGTCTCTTATAATATCAAATACTAAAGGCTTTGGCTCATTTTTACGCACAATTGTCAAAGTTACTTTTGTCTTTGGAGCGCCACGCATTTTATTAACCGCATCATCAATTCCCATACTAAGCGTGCTTTCATCATTAATCTTTAGGATAATATCTCCACTTTTTAATCCTGCTTTATCGCCTGGAGTTCCTTCAATAGGGGCAACAATTGTTAGTGCATTGTCTTTTAAAGAAATTGTAATTCCAATGCCGCCAAACTGCCCATCGGTTTGAATCTTTAAATCTTCATACTTCTTTTCATCTAAATACGCTGAATGCGCATCTAGGTTTGAAAGCATTCCATCAATTGCTTTATCAACAATTTCATTAAGTGTTAGCTCATCAACATAATATTTTTCCACCGTGCCAATGACTTTACGCAACTTATTATAAGCATCAAGGCGCGATTCTTCTTGCGCCAATGCAAAACTTTGCAAGCCAACTAAAGCCACACTAAAAAACCAAAATAGTTTATTTAAGCCCTGTCTGTTCATCATTACAACCTAAAGTTAAAATTTTGCGATTTTAACGCAATCTCACTAAAAGAAAAATTATTTTTTATGGTATAAGTGGATATAAAGTTGCAAAACTTCTAAACTAGCTGGCGTTACACCACTAATCTCACTTGCTTCAAACAAACTTTTAGGGTTAAACTTTTTAAGCTTTTCAATCACTTCCAAACTAAGTCCTGGAATTTTATCAAACACAAAGTCTTGCGGAATCTCAATGCTTAACATTTTATCCATATTTTCAATCATATTTTGCTGTTTTTGAATGTAATTAAAATATTTTGCTTCTACTAAAATCTCTTCTAACGCGCGCTCTGAGTAGCTTGCAAAGGGGCAATTCTCCACTTCTTGTATTTTTAAAAGCTTAGGCACATCAAAACTACGCCTCCCAACAATCGTTCCCCAATTTGTCTTATCGCTAATTTTTTCTTCACAAATGGAATTTAAAAACTTTAGTACCAAAGCATTAGGTGTTACTTCTGTATTTTTAAGCCACTCTAGCCCTTCTTTAATGGCTACCTTATCCTTTTGTAGCTCTTTATATTCTTCTTCTTCCATAAGTCCCAAAGAATACGCAAGATCCCCTAGCCTAAAAATCGCATTCCCTTCGCGTAATAGCAAGCGATATTCCGCACGTGAGCTAAACATTCTATAAGGTTCTTTTGTGCCCTTTGTTACCAAATCATCTACCATTACGCCAATATAAGCTTCATTGCGCTTAAGTGTGATTTGCTCTTTCCCCTTTACACTAAGCGCTGCGTTAATCCCAGCAAAAATACCTTGTGCACCAGCTTCTTCATAGCCTGTTGTGCCATTAATTTGCCCCGCACAATAAAGATTCCGTATTTTCTTAGTTTCTAGCGTGTGTTTTAACTCTGTGGGGTTGATATAATCATACTCAATAGCATAACCATAGCGCACAATCTCCGCATTCTCTAAGCCTTCAATACTATGGATCATTGCTTCTTGCACATCAAAGGGCAAAGAGCTTGTTAATCCATTAATATAATACTCATTTGCTTCTAGAGTTTGCGGTTCTAAAAACAACTGATGTCGCTCTTTATCACTAAAGCGATTAACCTTATCTTCAATGCTAGGACAATATCTTGGACCTATCCCTTCAATTTGTCCTGTAAACATTGGCGCGCGATGAAAATTTTCTCTAATAATTGCGTGTGTTTTTGCATTTGTGTAGGTTACATAGCAAGGAAGTTGCATCGGATTAAAGGGATTTTCTCCAAGTTCTTTTTGAGTTTTTTTGCTAAAAAATGGGGCTGGCATATCTCCATAATGCTTCTCTAAAATCTCAAAATTAATGCTACTTGCCTTAATACGCGCACAAGTGCCTGTTTTTAATATTCCAACATCAAGTCCTAATTCTCTTAAATTTTCCCCTAGCTCCATTGCCGGTGGTTCCCCTGCACGCCCATTGTTAGAAGTGTTTTCTCCAATGTGTATTTTTCCGCGCAAAAATGTTCCTGTTGTTAGCACCACCTTTTTAGCCTGGTAAACCTTGCCAATGGTTGTTTTCACGCCAATTACGGAATCTTTTTCTAACACTAAGGATTCTACAATTTGCTGGGAGACTTCTAAGTTTTTTGTATGATAACAAAGATTGCGCGCAATAATTTTGTATCTATCCATATCAATTTGAGCGCGTGTTCCTCTTACAGCGGGACCTTTTGAAGCGTTTAGAGTTCTAAATTGGATTCCGCTTTTATCTGTAATATATCCCATCACGCCACCAAGTGCGTCAATTTCTTTTACCAAATGCCCCTTACCAAGCCCACCAACAGCAGGATTGCAACTTGCCGCACCAATTTGTTCTACAAGCATTGTTAAAAGCAAGGTTTTACAACCCATTCTTGCTGATACAATAGAGGCTTCAATCCCTGCGTGTCCACCACCAATAACAATTACATCATATTCCATTTTTGCCCTTAAAACACTAATTTTGCGCGCATTATACCGCTAAAAATCTAACTCTTGCGTTAGGTTTCTAAATTTAATATCCTCTAATTGTTTTTTAATATGCTTATTTTCTTCACGCAAAGAATCAATTTGCGCTTGTAGCTGGATAATATTACGGCTTGCATAATAGATATTATTGCGCACATAAATTTTGGGAATAAAAAGCACTAAAGCAAGCGCCATAAGGCACAAGGTAATAAGCACTAGTTTAAAAGGAATCTCTTTTGTGTTTAAATCTAAATCATCTAGCACCGCTTCACGCTCACTGATCTCTAAATGTGATTCCACATTTACACCACTCTTTGGCGCATGTAAATCCCTGTCTTTTAAATCCTTATTTGCTAAAAGCAAATCATCTAAGAGTAAAATATCTGTTTGCTCTGTTTGTAAATCTTGTCTGGAATCTAAAAAGTTAGAATCCAAAATGGGTTTTTCAAACTCATTTTGCTCTTGTTTGCTTTGCTCATCATCACCTTGCTGATTATGGTATCGCTTCTCTAAAAAGTCCAAATTCTGCTCTGAGATGTAACCATCTTTTTTAAATAAGCGTTTAAAAAAGCTAGGTTTTGCAACCTTATCCATTTTTTCCAAGCGTAAATCTTCATAAGATTCCATTTATGATTCCCCAAACTCAAAGCTTCTTAGCTTCGCGCTACGCGAACGCGGATTCTCTCTTAGCTCACTCTCATCAGCACACAAGGGCTTTTTATAAAGACTCTTTCCTTTACTATGCCCACCGCCACAAATACAACGCATTATATTGCAATCGCAAATACAATCTCTCTCCCATTCCCTAAAAGTTTGCTTTGTGATTCTATCTTCAAGCGAATGAAAGGTGATAACACTCACTCTAGCACCCTTTTTTAAAGGATTTTCTCCTAAAGTTTGCAAAAGTCGCTCTAGCTCACCTAACTCATCATTAACCGCGATTCTTAATGCTTGAAAAGCCTGTGTGGCTGGATGAATTTTGGGATGTTTAAAATGCTTTGCAATGAGTTCGCTTAAATGCTTTGCACTAGTAAATTTTGCATTTTTTCTCTCTTCTACAATTAAACGCGCAAGTTTTTTATACTCCCTAATCTCACCAAAATCCCTAAAAATCCGCTCTAGCTCGTTTAAACTTGCCCCATTTACAATTTCTTTTGCGCTTAAATGTTGCTCCCTATCCATTCTCATATCAAGCATATAAGAATCAAAGCAAAATCCCCTCTCTTTATTATCAAATTGCATTGATGAAACCCCAATATCCGCTAGGATTCCAACTATGTTTTCTTGCAAAGCTTTATTGCTTAATAGCTCACGCACAACCGCGCTATAACGCCCCTTTTTATAAGAAAAACGCTCACCAAAAACACTTAACCGCTTTGCAGTAAAGGCTAAGGCATCGCTATCTTGGTCAATCCCTATAATCTCTAAGTTTGGATAAGCTTCTAAGAGTGCATGCGTGTGTCCTCCAAAACCTAGAGTGCAATCAATTAGAATTCCACTTTTAAGTGTCTTAAAGGAATCCAAAACCTGTTCTAACAAAACAGGAATATGCGGAATATCCATTGCTCCCTACTCTTTTGCGCGAGTAATGTTTGCGCCAAGTTTTGTGAGCTTTGCTTCTAAATTTTCATAACCACGATCTAAATGATAAATACGATGGATTCTAGTTTCCCCCTTTGCCACAAGAGCGGCAAGCACTAAAGCACTAGAAGCGCGCAAGTCTGTTGCCATAACATCAGCACCAATTAGCGTGCTTATTCCATTAATAGTCGCTGTATTTCCACGCAAACTAATATTTGCTCCCATTCTTTGTAGCTCATTTACATGCATAAAGCGATTTTCAAACAAACGCTCTTCAATAATGCTACCCCCTTCACATTGTGTTGCAAGCGCCATAAATTGTGCTTGCATATCTGTTGGAAAACCCGGATATTCTGCGGTGGAGAGCGCAAAAGCATTGCGTTTTTTAGCGGGATAAATTGTAATGGAATCTTTATTGTAGGTAAGTTTAAAGCCAATTTCTTCTAGCTTTGCAATCACTGCGCCAAGATGGCTTGCATTGGCACCATGTAGCGTAATTTGTGAATTTGTAATTGCTCCAGCGCACAAATAAGTCCCTGCTTCAACGCGATCTGGAATCACAGAAATCACACTTGGCAACTCCAATCCTTCTCTATCTGTTCCAAAAATCTCAATTCTATCGCTTCCAATTCCTTTAATTTCTACACCGCTTTCACGCAACACTTCACAAAGTTGCACCACTTCTGGTTCTTTTGCAGCATTATTAATGATTGTCTTACCCTTTGCCATTGCCGCTGCCATCAGGATATTTTCAGTACCTGTTACGGTGATTTTATCAAAATTAATCGTTGCCCCCTTTAGCCCATCTTTTGCACTTGCAACAATATATCCCTCTTCAATATGAATCTCTGCCCCCATTTTCTCCAATGCTTTAATGTGTAAATCCACAGGACGCGCACCAATAGCACACCCTCCGGGCAAACTCACTGCACAATGCCCAAATCTCCCAAGAAGAGGTCCTAAAACCAAAATTGAAGCGCGCATTTTACGCACAATATCATATGTGGCTTTTGTGCTATTTTGTCCTGCCACATTAACATTAACAATATGCTTATCCAAGCGTTCCACGCTACAACCTAGCATTTTTAAAAGCTCAAAAAAAGTCTCAATATCCACAACACTAGGAAGATTCTGTAAACTTACAGGATTTTTTGAAAGTAGCGTTAGAGCAATAAGCGGTAATGCAGAATTTTTTGCACCTACAATATTAATTGCTCCATTTAAACGCAAGCCACCTTGCAATGTTAAATAATCCACTTCTTCTCCTTTTTATGCTATTTCTTTCCCTTGCGCTCTTCACGGCCTTTAAGAGCTGAACCAATAACTGTTTCAATCTCTTTTTTGTAGTTAGGATTTTCTTTAACAAAAATCTCTCTATAACGCACAACACTATCAATATCCATATTCAAACATTTAGAAAATGCGGCAATGAAATTAATACATTGCTGATATTCCTTACTATCTTTGCTTGTATTACCAAAATGTATAAAATGCTCACAAAAAGAATTCAGTGCTTCTTCTAATAAACTAGAATCTGATTTTTCATCTTCAAAAATTGTAATTAAATAATCAATATTTTTAAACTTTTGCTCACGCCCTCTAAGCTCTTCTAAATATTCCTGTATGCGTTCATAGATAATAAATACCATTGCCAACAAGAAAAATGGGAGCATCAAAAGATTAATAATTAAAAAAACAAAAAGATGAAAAGAAAGATTATACATTAGTGCATTTCACCTTTTAAAAACTTTTCATAAAAAACATTTGTGGCTTTTACAAATCCATCTACACTTCCGCAATCATAGCGTGTGCCTTTAAATTTATAAGCTAGCACCATTCCCTTTTTACACTGCTCTAAAAGCGCGTCTGTGATTTGAATCTCGCCATTTTTGCCAGGAGCTGTGTGGCGCAAAATCTCAAAAATATCCGGAGTTAAAATATAGCGTCCAATAATTGCTAGATTGCTTGGGGCTTTATCTTTTGAAGGTTTTTCAATCATATTATCCACTACAAAAACATTCTCATCAATCACTCTTCCTGCAATCACACCATATTTACTTACTTCTTCCATATCCACTTCCTCTACTGCAACAATGGAACAGCGGTATTTTTCATAGATTTTACACATTTGACTTAACACGCCAAGTTCTGTATTTTCACATAAATCATCGCTTAAAACCACTGCAAAAGGCTCATTGCCAACGAGTGTTTCCCCACATAAAATCGCATGTCCTAAGCCATTCATCTCCATTTGGCGCGTATAAGAAAAGCTACAAGTTTCTAAAATATGGCGAATATCCTTTAAATAGCTTTCTTTATTTGTGCCTTTAATTTGACTCTCTAGCTCATAACTGATATCAAAATGGTCTTCTAATGCTCTTTTTCCACGCCCTGTAACAATTGCTATATTAAAAATTCCTGCTTCCATTGCCTCTTCTACACCATATTGAATGAGTGGTTTATTAACAATGGGCAACATCTCTTTTGGCATTGCCTTTGTTGCAGGCAAAAAGCGTGTCCCATATCCTGCTGCTGGAAATAAACATTTTTTAATCATTATCACTCCTTAGAATAATTCCCACAAACCGCTCTGATACAATGCGTAAAAATGCGCTGCTGTGCGTGGATTGAGCGAACCCTTTTGTGTGGCATATTGCATTGCTTTTTGAGAGATTTTATCCCAATTTTTAGGCAATTCCCCAAAATAACTTTTTAGCACTTCTAAATATTCCTTATTTCCTTGTGCGTAAAAGCCAATACACAAGGGAAATCTATCACTTAATGCAATCTTATCTTCATTGCCTTCATAACCAAAAATCTCATTTTCATTATGGAATTCTGGGAGCAAATGCCGCCTATTACTTGTTGCGTAAATTCTAATATTTGCAGGCAATACTTCTAATCCCCCCTCAAGCACACTTTTTAAGCCTTTATAATTCTCATTTTCTTCAAAACTTAAATCATCGCAAAATATAATAAATTTATAATCTTTATCCCTTAAATTATCAAATACTTCCGGTAAAATTTCTAAATCTTCTTTTTCAATCTGTAAAACCCTTAAACCTTTAGAGGCATATTTTACAAGCAATGCCTTTATAAGAGAGCTTTTTCCACTTCCCCTAGCTCCCCATAACAGGACATTAACGCCCAAATTTCTCTCCAAAAAAGATTCCGTATTGGCACATAATAATCGCACTTCCTTTTGTATTCCCACAAAGCAATCCAATTCCTTAGCCTCTACTTCTAAAATCCCGTGGATATACCCACTTTTGCGATACACTCCAGCAATACAACTCCCCATATCCCATTGCAGATTTAAATTCCAACTTTTAGGCATTTTTAGCCTTTTTTGTAGTGTTAGATTTATTTTTTAATTCTATATTGTTTGGCAAAAATTTATGCGTTAATTTTCCTTTTACACAAGTAAAATGCGCTACTCCACCCTTACTTAACTCCCCAAAAAGCATTGCATCACTTAAGATATTTTTAATCTCTTTTTGAATCACTAATCCAAGTGGACGCGCCCCAAGTTCTACATCAAATCCAATTTTTGCTAAATATTCTTTAGAACTTTTATCTAATATAATTTCTACTTTTTTTTCTAAAATTTGATTATTTAAATCTACAATATTTTTATCAACTATCTTCAAAATCTCTTTGTGTGAGAGTGGATTAAAAGCAATGATTGCATCAAGACGATTCCTAAATTCTGGGGAGAAATGATCTTTAATCGCACTAGAAAAACGCAAATTTGTATCTTGTTTAAAACCAAGTACAGGGGCTTCCTTAGAACCTACATTAGAAGTTAGAATCAAAATAACAGATGAAAAATCTATGCTCTCTCCATTATTATCTGTAAGCCTTCCATAATCCATTACCTGCAAAAATACATTTAGCACATCAGGATGGGCCTTCTCTACCTCATCTAAGAGTAGCAAAGTATGAGGATTTTTCTTGATCATTTCCGTTAGGATTCCACCTTTTTCATAGCCAACATATCCCGCTGCTGCACCAATTAATTGCGAGCTTGAAATGCGCTCCATATACTCACTCATGTCAAGGCGTTCAAAATTAATGTTTAATGCTTTTGCAAGCTCTTTTGCGAGCTCTGTTTTTCCAACTCCACTAGGACCGCTAAAAAGAAACGAACCAATAGGTTTATTTGGCGCGCCAAGCCCAGCTTTATTGCGTTTTAACGCACTCACTACCTCAACAATAGCATTATCTTGCCCAAAAATTCTGCTTTTTAAATGCTTCTCTAAGCCTTTAAGCACAGCTTTATCATCTTTTGTTGCTTCAATTTCTGGAATCTTAGCCATTGTAGCAACCATTTTTTTAATACTCTGCAAACTTACCTTACCGCTTTTACCATCTAGTTTATAACTAGCCCCCACTTCATCCATTATATCAATGGCTTTATCAGGCAAAAATCTATCGTGTAAATGGCGAATTGACAAATCTACAATTAACTCAATCGCTTCAGAATTAAAACTTACATTATGATACTTTTCATAATGTTTTTTTACACCTTCTAAGATTAAAATACTCTCTTCCCTGCTAGGTTCTTTAACTTCAATCTTTGCAAAACGGCGTGAAAGTGCCTTGTCTTTATCCAAAAAAGAACGATACTCTGCGTAAGTGCTAGCACCGATACAGCGCAACTTTCCATTTCCAAGCATAGGCTTTAGCAAATTACTCGCATCCATACTCCCACTATTTGTTGCCCCCGCGCCAATTAACATATGAATTTCATCAATAAATAAAATCACATTTCCAAGTTCTAGTACTTCATCAGTTAATGTCTTAATGCGCTTTTCAAAGTCTCCTCTGTATTTTGTTCCTGCAACAAGCGCACCCATATTTAGCATATACATTTCTGTATTTTCTAAAGGGCTTTGTGTGGCAATCATTTGCAAAGCCAACCCTTCTGCTACAGCTGTTTTACCAACACCAGGCTCACCAACTAAAAGAGGATTGTTTTTCTTTTTTCTAAGCAACACTTCAAAACAGCGACGAATCTCTACTTCCCTGCCTATTAAAGGCTCTATTTTGCCTTCCCTTGCCATTTGCGTAAGATTTGTGCAATAAGCTTCTAATGCGGATTCTCTCTTTTCGCCTTCATCTTTCACTTCTTCTTTTATGCTTTTATTAAAACTAAAATTCTCTTGATTTTCTGTAATGTATTCTAAAACATTTAAGCGCGTGATGCCTTGTGCATTTAAGATTTGCGCACAAAACGCCTTTTCTTCTTCTAAGATTGCTGCTAGCAAATCACTCACTTGTGCCTGCTGGCGTTGAGAGCCTTTCACATGCCCTATCATTATTTCAATCACACGCGTAACAGCAAGGGTTTCTTGTGGCATTGCACCTTGTTCTTGACGCTCTGGGTAGGATTGTAAAAATTGCTTTAAATACCTTTGTATTTGCTTTTTCATAATCTCTACATTACCCCCGCAATCTTGCAGAGTTTTAGTGATTTTCTCATTTTCTAAAAGGGCGTAGAAAATATGCTCTAGAGTTAAATATTCATGCCCTTTGTCTTTAGCTTCTTTTTGTGCATTTTGCAAAACAACATTTAATTCTTTACTAATTTCAAACATTTTAATTCTCTTATATTTTTTCTAAAATTGCACGCAAGGGATATTGCTTTTCTTTTGCCATTTTACGCACTTGGGCAACTTTAATTTCTGCAATATCATAAGGATAGATTCCACAAACCCCTTTTCCATTGTGATGGATTTGCAGCATTAAATTTAGGGATTCTTCAAAATCTTTGTGAAAAATTGCTTGCAAAACTTCTATCACAAATTCCTGCGTAGTATAGTCATCATTTAGCAAAATCACGCGATAGCGGATAGGCTCTTGGATTTTCTCCAGCGTTTCTGTAATTTGATCAAATTGTGCGTCTTTTGGCAAGGTTTTCCTTAAAATTTAAAATCTTAAAATTATAACATTTTTAAATCAAAGGTAAATTAAAGGAAAGTCTAACATTGGCGTAAAATCGCTTCTTTTATCGCATTGATATAACTTTTAGATTCTGCTTTATTTTTATAGGCAATATCAAATGCGGTACCGTGATCTACCGAGGTGCGAATAACAGGCAAATTAAGCGTAATGTTGATACTCTCTTTAAAATATAAAGTCTTTAGTGGGATTAATCCTTGATCGTGATACATTGCCACATAATAACGCAAATGCTTACCAACAAAAGCAGTATCAGGCACAAGTGGTCCAATAAAAACTTCCTTGCCCAAACTTGCATTTGCAAGCCTTATTGCCTCCCTAATTACATTATCTTCATCACCCAAAACTCCAAAATCTCCGGCGTGTGGATTTAACCCAAGCACTCCACAGGGCATTTTTAAAACATAAGGAGCAAAATCCAATAAAAACTCTTTTAAAGATTCTATGTTTATAAGTGAAGGCACATTTTTTAGTGGGATATGATCACTAAAAAGCGCAACATAAAGCTTTGGAGAGCCTAACATCATAATGGCTTTTTGATTTTGAATTCCATTTATTTTAGATTCCATATTTTCAAACTTAAAAACATCTCGCAAGGCTTCGGTATGCCCAGCATAAGAAACTCCGGCTAACTGCCACGCTTTTTTATGGATAGGCAAAGTTACCATCGCCTTTGTTTTACCAACAAGTGTCAAATTTAAAGCTTGCAAGAAACTTGCATAAGAATACGCTCCACTTTCTTTTTGGATTGCTCCAGGAGTAATTTTTGGGATAATATTTGAAGGCATAACTTTAGGTGAAACACATTTTAAATTCTTCGGAAGTTTGAATTTTAAAATCTTAGCCGCCTCTTTTAACAACTCTTTATCCACACAATACACAGGATTGCAAAATTTACAAATCTTTTTATGGTTTTTTAATAAAATCTCTAAACCAACCCCATTTGGATCACCAATGCTTACTGCAATTTTCATTTTAATAGCAAGCACCTTTTGTGTCTAAGTCAAATTGCACTTGAGAATTTGGAGATGGGATTACAATTTTAAAATCCATCGCTTCTTGCTTTTTTAATGGTGTTTTGTAAATTTCTGTCTTTGAATATTTAGGATTAATTTTATATTTAATGCGTTCAAACTTTTTTAAATCCTTTGGGATAAAATTAACCTCCACAACACAACCTCTAAAATCCAAATGCCCTAGATTTTTAAAACTCCCTTCCACAAAATACACAGCATCATATTGCAAACTCGCATTATGTGTGAGAGTAAATTCTATCTTTTTTAAATACGATTCCATTATCCACTGATAAATAAAAGGCGAAGCAAGAATTAGCCCACCACTTAATGAAAAAAATAGCATAAAAGGCAAAGCACGCCCACGCAACGCAACACTTAAAAGAAAAATTAAAAGAATGATTAAAAAAATACTCATTAAAATTAAATAATCTGGCAAAGCAAAGAAGCGCGAAATCTCTGTAAATTTTAGCAAATATTCCTTTAAGCTATTCATTTTAATCTACTCTTGCATTCTTTTCATCAATTCCGCTTAAGCCAAACCGCCTTAAAATCTCTTGTTTTACTAAATCTGGGGAAATATCCTTATAAGCTAAACCAACTAAAGAGTGATAAAGTAAATCCGCTGCTTCATAAATAATCTCTTCGCGTGTGTTATCTTTAATGGCAAATCCTAACTCTGCAGCTTCTTCTACAATTTTTTTAGCAATTGTGTTTTCGCCTTTACAATAAAGTTTTGCTGTGTAAGAAGTCTTAGGATCTGCACCTTTACGCTCTAGTAGTGTATGATACAACACATCTACAACCCCATAAACAGCACTGGCATTAAAATTAATTTTAGATTCCATATTAGAATCTAATTTGCCTTCTTTTGTATTAATTATGTTAAAAAAACAACTCTTTTCCCCAGTGTGGCAAGCCACGCCTTGTTGCTCCACGCTTATAAGAATAGAATCCTTATCACAATCTAGGGCAAGGGATATGATTTTTTGCGCATGTCCGCTTTGCTCTCCCTTTTTCCAAATGCGCCTTTTAGAACGAGAATAATAATGCACAAAACCACTCTTTAAGCTCAACTCTAAAGCTTCTTTATCCATAAAGCCTAACATTAAAACTTCTTGTGTTTTATGATCTTGCGCAATTGCTGGAATCAATCCTCCGCATTTATCCCATAAAATCTGCTCTAAAATCTCTTGCACTTTAATCCCTAATTACTCACTGAACTTGCGCGTTGATTATCCTTAGAATCTAGCCAAATATTAGGCGTTGCTCCACCAGGCGTTAAGAAAATCTTAGCATCGCGATTGTTTTGTAAAGCTTCATTAAATTTTCCTTGCACTTCAATTTGTCGCAGTTGCAATAGAGGATTATTTAAACTTTGACTAATCAAACGATTAGCCTTTGCTTGCGCATCTGCCTCAATAATCGTAGCATCAGCAACCCCTTTAGCAAGAGCTGCTTTTTTCTCTGCTTCTTGCTTGGCGCGTTCTACTTCATACCTTGCACGCTCTGCTTCTTGACGCGCAACCTGCACGCGCTCAATTTGTTCTTTGATTGCAATAGGCAAAACAATCTCTGTAAGCTGAATAGATACAAGCTCTACAGGGCGATTTTCAAGGCTATTGATATTCTCTCTAAACTTTTGATCAATAAGTGTTGCAATCTCATTACGCTTTGTTGGTAACTCTTCAGCTGGGAAACTTCCTACAACATTACGCACAATCTCTCTAATTACTGGAGTAATGATTCTCTCTTCCCAATTTTGCCCCCAAGTTGCAATGGTTTGTGGCACACTTAATGGATCTAAGCGGTATTGCACAGCAAGCTCCACAGAAACAGATAATCCCCTAGAATCTAGCACACTAATTGCTTGATTTTTTAGACTTCCTTCATCTCTACTGCGCAATCCTGCACCATCAGAGCCTGTAAATTCTGCGATTCTAACTTTTGTATTAATGGCAATAATTTTTTGAATTCCTGGGATAAAAAAGTGAATTCCAGGTTGCAATGGTGTTGGATCAAACTCACCTGTTGTAATTTTAACACCTACTTCACCGCTATTAATAATCGTAAAGGGTTTAAGCAAGAAAAACAAAATCACTAAAATTACAACAACATAAACTCCGGCCATTTTCTTACCATTTGGCATTGTAAAATTTGGCATTCTAGGAGATTGAAACCCACGATTTGAATTGTGGTTTGGTTGACCTTTATCTTTGTTTTCATCCGGAGTGTAGCCCTTGTTTTTGCGCTTTAAATGTTCATTTAAATCAATTGGCATTTGTAAAACCTTTTTTAATTAATATAAGTTAGCCAGTGTGCGTATTTAGGATTGCGTCCTTGCACCACTTCAAAATAAGCATTTTGTAATTTATGTGTAATTTCTCCACGCTTACCACTTCCAATAATACGCGCATCAAGCTCTCTAATAGGAGTAACTTCTGCAGCAGTGCCTGTAAAAAATGCCTCGTCTGCAATATACACTTCATCGCGTGTAATATTGCGGCGTTCCACCTTATAACCAAGATCTTTTGCCATTGTAATCACAGAATCTTGTGTAATAGATTCTAATGAACTATCACTTGGCGGAGTTATAATCATACCATTGCGCACGATAAAAAAACATTCTCCACTTCCTTCGGCAATCATTCCATTGTCATCTAAAAGCAAAGCCTCTTCATATCCGCACTCAATGGCTTCATACTTTGCCATTTGAGAGTTAAGATAATTTCCAGAAGCCTTCGCCTTACCAAAAAGCGATTTTGCTGAATTTCTAACAAAAGAAGCAGTTTTAACACGAATCCCTTTTTCCAAACCTTCATCACCCAAATATGCACCCCACTCCCACGCAGCAATCGCCACCTTAACAGGAGCATTCTTATGATACACGCCCATTGCTCCATACCCAAGATAAATCAAAGGGCGTAAATATGTGTTACCACTAAACGCATTATCTCTTAAAACTTCAATTTGAGCTTTCTCAAGCTCTTCTTGCGCGTAAGGCACATCAATAGCAACAATTTTTGCAGAATTTAATAAACGCTTTGTATGATCTTTTAAACGAAAAATTGCCATTCCCTTATCTGTCTTATAAGCCCTAGTTCCCTCAAAAACACCATTTCCATAATGTAAAGTATGTGTCAAAATATGCACATTTGCTTCTTTCCAAGGAACTAATTTTCCATCCATCCAAATTGATTTTGCTTCATTCATAATAAATCTCCTTATGCGCCTTTTGTAAATCATTATTAAAAGCGCAAAAAACGCAAAAATATAGCAAAAACTTTCTTAAAAGGCTTTAAACACAACTTAAAAGTCAGAATTCAAAATTTAGATTCCATATTTCAAAAAATCTTTATAGTCTTTTTAATCTTTACATTTTCAAAAATTAAGAAAAATGACTCTAATTTGATGCATATAAATTACACATACACATTAGCTCAAGTGAGTATTTAAGAAGCTTCAGAAGTTATATTCGACTACTTGTGATTTTCTAAATGGTCGGAGTAGCGGGATTTGAACCCACGACCTCACCCACCCCAAGGGTGTGCGCTAGCCAGACTGCGCTATACTCCGATAAGAAAAAAATAAATTAAAAAGGTATTCTATATAAAAAAAGATAAAAAGAAAATACTAAAATTATTAATATTTTATTTTTTAATAAAATGTTTTAAAAAAACTATAAAGAAATAATAATATAATTTTGATCCGCTATATCGTGTTTCTTACGCACAATAGCTGAACTTAATCAAGGATTTCAAATGGACAAGGCAACAGAGAAGAAGATTTTGAGCTATTTAGAGAAAAAGACACTCAATAAAAGCGAACTTCACCAGTATACCGAGCAAATTGGCTATATGCTAAAATTAGGAACTTCTTTGAGAAATATTTATGGATTTTTACAAGAAGAATATAACATTAAAACAAGTTATAGCAATTTTCATAACTTTGCAAAAAAGAATTTTAATTTCAGTAAACACAAAAAGAAGTTGGAATCTTAATTTAAAATTCTCGCAAATCTTTTCTAGGGTTATTAAAAATTTTAAAGATAATCCTAGATAATTTAAAATGCATCTAAATCTAAAATTTCCAATCTTGCGCTTTTTGTAAAATTTCCCTTGCACCCTGATTCAAAAAAGACTCAGCTAGAGTTTTTCCAATATATTCACAATCCTTAATACTTGAAACTTCACTCTCTAAATTTTCTTTTATAATCTCACTCCCATCTGGCAATCCAAGAATTGCACGCACTTCTAAACTTCCTTCATTATAACGCGCATTAATCCCAATTGGCACCTGACAACCACCATTTAACACACGCACAAAAGCCCTTTCGCAATGTGTCTCAAAGACTGCATTTTTATCATTCAAAAAGCTTAAAAGCTCCACATAATTGCTATCTTTCTTGCATTCAATCCCAAGTGCTGCCTGTCCCATTGCTGGAACCATAAAATCAAGTGGTGTGATATATGGAATCCCTTTTAACTCTAAGCGATTCACTCCAGCTTGCGCTAAAATAATAGCGTCAAATTCCTCATTTTCAAGCCTTTGCAAGCGCGTTTGGACATTTCCACGCAAACTTTGACAATCCAAATCCCCCCTTAAAGCATTAATTTGCATAACGCGCCTTAGTGAAGTCGTGCCAACTTTAGCTCCCTTTGGCAAATCTCCCAAATTTTTATATTTAAAACTTAGAAAGCTATCGCGCACATCTTCACGCTTTGTAATTGCTGCAAGCCCAAGTCCTTGGGTAAATTCCACCGGCACATCTTTAAGACTATGCACCGCTAAATCGATATCTCCTTCTAGTAACAACACTTCAAGTTCTTTTGTAAAAAGTCCTTTACCTCCAATTTTTGCTAAAGGGACATCTAAAATCTTATCTCCCTTTGTTTTAACGATTTTTAACTCCACTTCAAGCTTTGGATACCGCTCTTCCAAAAGATTTTTAATATGATTTGCCTGCCAAAGCGCAAGCACACTTCCGCGTGTTCCAATGGTCAGTTTTTGCATTACTTTTTGTCCTTTTCAATCACTTCTACATCTATAATTTCACTTTGATTATCCCTAAATTCTTGATTACTTGAAGTATTAGATGGCGTTATTTTCATAAAAGGCTTAATAATCATAAACCCAACCGCACTAAATTGCATCAAGATTCCAATAATATCTGTTAAAGCCCCAGGCAAAATTAATAAAATCGCACCCAAAATCCTAAAAATATTCGATCCAACAAAGGCTTCATAACTTAATTGCCTATTCCTTACACGCATTAACGCATCGCCTAAAAATAAGCGAAAATTTACTAAAATAAAAAATCCTAAAAACGCTGTAACAATGATTTCTAAAACAAAGCCCAAAACACCAATTACATCAATCACCTCATAGCTTACAAGCACTTCTAAGAAAAGATATAAAAAACCTAAAATCAATGGCATTTGCTAATCCATTCTTTGAGTTCTGCAATAAGTGCCATAAAATCCGAAACCTTTAGCACTTCTCTGCTTAAATCCTTTCGCCTTACAAGTTCAATCTCACCTTTTTCAAGTCCTTTCCCAATAATAATTCCAAAAGGAAAGCCAATTAATTCAAAATCTGCAATCTTTGCACCATAGCGTTCTGCTCTATCATCAAGCAAGCATTCAATTCCTTCTTTGTTTAAAGCTGTATAAATTTTTTCACCCATTTCTAATTGCGCGGAATCTTTAATATTTGAAACCATAATATCTACATCAAAAGGTGCTGTTGCTTGCGTCCAAATCATTCCCTTTTTATCATGGTGTTGTTCAATTATAGCCGAGAGAAGTCTTGAAACTCCAATTCCATAACAACCCATAATAAAGGGCTGCGCTTTACCACTTTCATCTAAAAATGTCGCGTCCATCGCACTAGAATATTTTGTTCCTAGCTGAAAAATATGCCCTGCTTCAATCCCTTTTGTAAAATACAGCTTCCCACCTTTGCTTTCTCCACACAAAGGACATAAATCTCCTGCTTGCACTTCCACTAAATCCTTATATTCCAACCCTTCAAAAGTGCTTAAATCCACTCCTACAAAATGATAATCTAACTCATTTGCTCCACAAATTAGATTCTTTTCGTCTTGTAACTCCTTATCAAAATAAATATAAGGGCTATTTGTGAGATTCCGCAAGGCAAAAGGACCAATAAATCCCGGAGTTAACCCTGCTTCTTTAATCTCTTCTTCACTAGCTTCTACGAGTTCATTTGCCAAAACTGCATTTAAAGCCTTTGTTTCATTTAAAGTATCGCTTCCGCGCAAGAAAAAATACACTAACGCGCTTTTTCCTTCATCAAAAATAGCTTTTTTCACTACCACCTTTAATGTCCAAAATGGTGCAATTTTAAAAAACTCCGCCAAGGCTTCTATGCTTGCAACATTAGGTGTATGAAACTTGGCAAACTCCGCTTGTGGCGCTTGAAAGCTTGGAGCGGCTTTAATGCGCGTTGCCGCTTCTAAATTGGCTCCATAATAACAAGTATCGCACACGCAAATTGTATCTTCTCCGCTGTTTGCAAGCACCATAAATTCCTTGCTACCACTTCCACCAATTGCGCCACTATCTGCAAACACCGCACGAAAATCAAGCCCTAAACGCGTAAAGATCTTGCTATAAGTTTGTTCCATTAAATCAAACTCGCGCTTTAAATCTTCAAAATTAGAGTGAAAACTATACCCATCCTTCATTATAAATTCACGCGCACGCATAAGCCCAAAGCGCGGACGCATTTCATCGCGAAATTTTAAATTGATTTGATAAAGATGCAAGGGTAACTGCTTATAACTCTTAACATTTGCCTTGACAAGCTCTGTGATAACTTCTTCGTGCGTTGGACCTAGCACAAAGGCATTATCCTTTCTATCATTAAAGCGCAAAAGTTCCTTGCCATAGCGTTCAAAACGCCCACTTTTTTGCCAAAGGTTAGCAGGTGTTACAAATCCTAGAGTCACTTCATTTGCTCCAGCATTATCCATTTCTTCTTTGACAATACTTTTAATCTTATCCAAAACACGCTTTCCAAGTGGCAAGAAATTATAAATTCCACTTCCAATTTGCTGGATAAAGCCACCACGGATTAAATACTCGTGGCTTTTTAAAACCACATCTTTCGGGGCTTCTTTAAAAGTTGGGATAAAGATTTTTGAAAATCGCATAGTTTTCCTTAAGATTGAGATAGGGCTTTATCTTGTGCGTATTCACATTTGTAGGATTCCAACATTTTATCTTCGGATTCCAAATCAAGCAAAAAACGCAAACTTTCCACCACACTATCGCCCTTTGGCGTGTTAGAAACAGATTTTAAATTCATTGTTAAGCCATGCAAAAATGTGTTAAACGCATTGTGTAAAGTTTTTTCAATGTTTTTTTCATAATCTTTTGGCAAATAACCTTTCGCGATTCCTTTTTGCAGCTCTTTTAAGGCAGAATCCTTTGCTAAGGCACGGATAGTTTTAATTAGTGGTTCCACATTTAGTGTTTGTAACCAGCTAAAAAACTCTTGCGTAGAACGCCCAACAATTCCATAAGCAATGCGCGCCTGCTCTTCTCTTAAGGCTAAGTTTTTGCGCACGATATCCTCTAAATCATCAACTGCAAAAATTTTTATATTATCTTGTAACTCGATAATATCATTAGCAATATCACGCGGCATAGCCAAATCAAACCAATAACGATTCCAGTCTCTCTTTGCTACCATATCCTTTGTAATAATGGTATGCGGAGCACCTGTAGCACTAAAGAGAAGCGGAATTGCATTAATGTATTTCCCTATATCTTTAAAGCTCTCCACTCTAATTTTTACATTTGGATTACCATCAAGAATGCTTTTACAGACATTTTCTGCATTTTGAAAATCACGATTGATTAAAATCACTGCACAATTTGCGCTTACTAAATGCTTCGCACAAATCGCACTCATCTCCCCAGCACCAATCACTAATGCTTCTTTACCAGAGAGATTACCTAAAACCTCTTTTGCTTTTGCCACAGCCGTGCTTGCCACAGACACAGAATTTTGTGAAATACTTGTGGAATTTCTAACACTTGCCGCGCAACGGAATGCAAAATGAATTGCACGAGAGAGATATAAACCACAACAGCCCATTTCATAGGAAAATTTAAATGCACTTTTTAGTTGTCCCGCAATTTGTGTTTCTCCAACAACTAAGCTATCAAGCGAGCTTGCTACACTAAAAAGATGATGGATAGCACTTACATTTTCGTAACTATCTGCACGCTCTTTTAGGCTTTCTAATGCAATTCCAGATAAAACACTTAATTTATCCAATAAAAACCCTTCAGCTTTAGTGGCATTTTGGACATTTAAAATAAATTCTATACGATTACAGGTAGATAAAATCACTGCTTCTGCAATAAATTTATTATCCACCAAATCTTTTAAAAACTCCGCAGTTTTTTGGCTTTTTATATCCAAACTTAACTTCTCACGCGTAGTAATATCCGTATTTTTGTGAGAATAACTTAAAATGTAATAATCCATACCTTAATAATCCATTTGGCTAAAAATTGCGATCTACCATTGCGTGCATAATTTCTGTAAGTTTATCACAAGATTGATTAGCTATTGCTTCAACTCCCATTTTTCCTAAATGTTTTGCAAATTCTATGCTTTTTTCAATCGCACCACTTTTCTTTAAATGCTCTAAAATCCATACTTGCTCGCTCTCTTCTAACTCCTTACCAAAAGCATTACACAAACGCTCTTGTCCTATCTTATCTAAGGTGTGATATAAATGCAAATAAGGTAGCGTTGTTTTACCTTCTTTAAAATCGCTCAAAGCAGGTTTTCCTAAAGTTTTAGAATCCGCTATAATATCTAGCACATCATCAATAATTTGAAACGCCACCCCAAGATTTCTCCCATAAATTTGAAATCCCCTTGCATCTTTTTCATCTTTTCCTGCTAAAAATGCTGCTGCATAAGCTGTGGCTTCAATAAGGGCTGCAGTTTTATGTTCAATCATCGCTAAATACTTTGCTTCATCAGCATTAAACGCACCAGAGAGTGCAACATCTTCTATTTCTCCAATGGCTAGCGTTGTTACTGCATTTGCTACAATGCGCGGAATTTGTGGATAATCCTTAGCAAAGCAAGTGAGTTCACTAAAGGCTTTAGAATAAAGCACATCGCCTAGCATAATCGCATTTTTATCGCCAAAAAGCGCATTAACAGAGGGTTTATTGCGCCTTGTAGTTGCTTTATCAATCACATCATCATGCAACAAGCTTGCATTTTGTATCATCTCAATAATCGCACACAATCGCACACTCTCTTCACTCTCTCCAGCAATGCTTAAAGCAAGTTTGGAGCGCAACATTTTGCCACTTTGGAGATTCTTACTAAGATTTAAAACTAAAGGCGATTGTAGCTCTTTTAAAAACTCTTGCACCTTTGCTTCAATACGCGTTAAAGCCACCATTTGAAACTTTCCTTTCATCTATGATATTAAAATCTCTGCTTCCTTCATAAATATAAAATTTCAGCGTTGCAATCTTTTTTGTGCGATGATAATCCTTAAAGCACAACATAAAAAACGGCTCTCTTGTATAATAACGCTGGTCTGCTTTCCATAAAGGAATCTCATAACAAGTGCGTTGATAATCCTGATAAAGAACAAATTGATGGGGAAAGGAATCGTAATTTAAATGCACAACCAAGCCCTCATTCTTTAGCAAAGTCCAACGAAAAAATAATGTCTTTTGTGTATCATCTGCTTGAAGCGTTAGAACATAAAATTCATCTTTCTTAAGCTCAACAAACCGCTCTGCCTTCCACTCAGGTGGCGCAAAAAGAGGTGTGATTCCACAAATCACACCAAAGAGTGAAACAAAAATTAGCGTAAAAACACTGCGCATTATTCGTTTTGGCTAAGAATCTCTTGCATTGAAATAATGGCTAAATCCTGTGTTTTATGATGGATTTCATCCGCACTTTCCTCGCTATTTTGAATATATGCAAGCTCTTCTTCCCACATTTCTCCTAAGCGTTTTTCCAGTAACACTTCCATTGCCGCTTGTTTTTCTAGCATTTTTGTAAGCTCCCTTGTTGCAAGCCCACGCGAAGCATGAAAAATTATATCTATCCATTTATCTTGCGGCAAACCTTCTAAAATATGATCCATTTTTATTCCTTAGTTATGATTTAATCGTGCTAAAACTGCATTTTGATGTGCTTCTAGCCCCTCAGTGTGCGCTAATATTCCACATTCTTTACCTAATTGCATAATACCTTGTTTTGAAAATGCAATGATAGAACTTTTTTTCATAAAATGCTCTGTTGAGAGTGGAGAGAAAAACTTCGCACTTCCCCCTGTTGGCAAAGTATGATTAGGACCGGCAATATAATCCCCTATAGGTTCAGGTGTATTTTCACCAATGAAAATTGCCCCTGCGTGCTTAATCTTTGGTAAAATTTCTAAAGGATTTTCTACAAGCACTTCTAAATGCTCAGGGGCAATTTCATTCATTAATTCTACTGCCTCATCTAAGTCTTTAGCGATGATAATTGCACCGCGTTCATTAATGGATTTTTCTGCGATTTCCTTGCGTGGCAAGTCTTTTAAAAGCTCATCAACACGCTTTGTAACCGCGTTTGCAAATTCCGCATTTGTAGTAATTAAAATTGAACTTGCCATTTCATCATGTTCAGCTTGTGAGAGCAAATCCCACGCAACATAATCCACACTTCCTTTTCCATTATGCAAGATTCCAATCTCACTAGGTCCTGCAATCATATCAATATTAACTTCCCCAAAGACAAGCTTTTTAGCCGTTGCCACATAGATATTCCCAGGTCCTGTAATCACATCTACTTTTTGGATTCCATCTTTTCCACTAACACCATAAGCAAGTGTGCCTATCGCACTTGCTCCGCCAATTTTATACGCTTCTTTTATCCCACACAAATGCATTGCTGCTAGCAAAAGTGTGTTTGGCTGATTCTTTGGCGTTGGCGTGCAAACAACGATTTCTTTAACACCTGCTACAAGTGCTGGAATAGCATTCATTAAAAGAGAGCTAGGATAAGCTGCTTTGCCGCCTGGAATATAAAGCCCCGCACGATCTACTGGAGTAACCTTTTGCCCCAAGAGATTGCCATTTTCTTCAAAGTCTAACCAAGTCTTTGGCATTTGCTTTGTATGGAAGGCGTAAATGCGCTGGTATGCAAGCTCTAATGCATGCTTTAAGTTGGAATCCAAATTATTATACGCACATTCCATTTCTTTTTGTGCAATTTTAAGCTCCAAAAAGCTTTTTGGATTCCAACTATCAAAGCGTAAAACTTGCGCAATCACCGCTTCTTTCCCTTGCGTTTTAATCTCTTGTAGTAACTCTTTAACACGCCCTTCTACACTACTAATATCCATTGCGCCACGCGCTAAAAGTGCTTCAAAACTTTTCTCAAAATAACTTGCATTACTTTTTAACACAGCAATCATTTTTAATCCTTGTTTGAATAGGGCTTGTATTGTATCGCTTTAATGTTTAATTTAATTTTATAATAAGAAAATAGCTAAATTTTGCTATACTTCAAACTTTAGTTTTTTAAAAAGAGAAATAATGAAAATCTACGATAGCCATAAAAAAGAAAAAGTGCCATTTGAACCTATAATTCCTAATGAAGTGCGCCTTTATGTGTGCGGACCTACCGTATATGATGACTCCCATTTAGGGCACGCAAGAAGTGCGATTGTCTTTGATTTGCTCCGCCGCGTATTAATAGAAAATGGTTATAAGGTTATTTTTGCAAAAAACTTTACTGATATTGATGATAAAATCATTAATAAAGCCACACAAAACAATTGCTCCATTGAAGAAATCACGCAAACTTACACCAAGCGTTATTTAGATGAAATGCAAGCACTAGGCGTAATGCGCGCTGATATTGAACCAAAGGCGACTGAAAACCTAGAAGCGATGTTTGCTATGATTCAAAACTTGCTAGATAAGAAAATCGCCTACCAAACACCAAATGGCGATGTGTATCTCTCTGTTAGCAAGGATAGAGAATATGGCAATTTAAGCGGGAGAATTGCAGAGTTAGAATCCCAAAGTCGCGTGCAAAATAGTGAGCAAAAGCATGATAGCAAGGACTTTGCGCTATGGAAAAGCTATAAAGGAATCGGTGATGTGGGCTATGATTCCCCTTTTGGAAAGGGGCGTCCGGGCTGGCATATAGAATGTAGTGCGATGATTAAGGAGCATTTAGCGCTTAAAGGGGATTATGCTATTGATATTCACGGCGGTGGAACGGATTTGCTCTTCCCCCATCACGAAAATGAAGCCTGTCAAACGCGCTGCGCAGACAATCAAGTGCTTGCAAAATACTGGATACACAATGGCTTTGTAACCATTAATGGCGAAAAAATGGCAAAGTCTTTGGGAAATAGTTTCTTTATTAAAGATGCGTTAGCAAATTATGATGGGGAGATTTTGCGATTCTATCTTTTAAGCACACATTATAGGGCTGGATTGAACTTTTCTGAAGAAGATTTGCTAGCTTCTAAAAAACGACTAGATCGTCTTTATCGCCTAAAAAAACGCCTTGCAATACTTCCTAAAAAAACGATTCCAACTTCCTTAGATAATGCATTTAAAACAGCATTTTTAGACGCATTAAATGATGATTTAAATATTTCAAAAGCCCTAAGTGTGCTAGATGACTTTATTGCAAATGCAAATGAACAATTGGATTCTAAGCAAAATGATAAGATTCCACAAATCTATGCAAATTTAGAACTTGTAGCAAAAGTGCTAGGAATCGGGATTAAAGATTGTTTTGAATATTTTAAACTTGGAGTGAGTGAAGACTTAAAAACAGAGATTGAAAACTTACTTAAAAAACGAGCAGAGTTTAAAAAGATAAAAGATTTTCAAAATGCTGATAAAATCCGTGAAGAGTTACGCAATAAAGGGATTGAAATAATGGATACCCCAAATGGATGCATATGGGAAAAAATATAGAATCTAATTTTGATTATTGAGTAAAAATTAAAGGAATGATATGCAGCATTTGGATTTAATAGGGCTTTTTATGATTGCTTTTTTGGGGGGATTTGGGCATTGTATAGGAATGTGTGGCGGAATTGTTTTAGCCTATAGTGGCAAGCTAACAGATAATACCATCACGCATAAAGGGCAACTTATCGCCTATCATATGCTTTATAGTTTTGGGCGGATTACCACTTATGTGATTTTAGGGGCGATTGTTGGGGCTTTAGGAAGTATGTTTGGCGTGAATGGAACATTGCGTGGTGCGCTTTTTGTGTTTGCTGGGATTGCGATGGTTTTAGCAGGACTCTCACTTTTTGGAAAAATTAGTTTTTTAACACGCCTAGAATATTCTATCCAAAACTCTAAATGGTATCAAAGTAAATTTCAACAGGCTCTAAGTTTAAAAAGCCCTTTAAGCCTTTATTTGCTTGGGTCTTTAAACGGCTTATTGCCCTGTGGATTTGTGTATGCCTTTCTATTTAGTGCTGCTGGATTTGCTAGCATTCCAAAAGCAATGTTAATTATGCTAGTTTTTGGGCTTGGCACGCTACCTTCACTCTTTTTATTTGGATTGCTTGCAAACACTGCATTTTATAAGCCAAAGTTTAGGAAAGTCTTAATGAATCTTGCAGCACTTGCGATTATTGTGTTTGGAGCATTAATGATACAAAAGGGAATTAAATTCTTACAAAATCCACAAATGGGCAATAAAACACATATGAAAATTGACGCAACAGATGTTAATGGCAACCACTCTATGAGCCATAAGAATGTGGAATCTAAAATGGATTCCAGCTCTGCAATACAAGAATCCAAAACTAATCCTAAGCCATAAAACACGCTAATCCTAAAATTTTTGCAATCTTTTTTAAAATTTACTGATAATGGGCTATTCTTTAAGCCAAAATTGCTTATTATTTCGCCTAGTTTAGCTTGGGAGTTGTTATGAATCTTAGTAGGCTTATCCGCCCACTTTTTCCAACGGTGATTGTTGGCATTGAAATTGATCATAAAATCTGTAATGTCGTGGTGCATTTTTATAAAAATGGACAACTCATCTCTAACCAAAACAAAGAGTTTCGCACAAATCCTGGAGAGCTCCCCATACAGGCAGTGCGCTTTATTCAAAAAATCCGTGCAAAAAATCCTTTTACTTACACTTCTGTCTTTCCTTGCTCCATCATACAGGGAATTTTAAGCACAGATAAAGAAAGTGAATTTAAAAACTTTGGTGTAAATTGTTCTGAAATCTCTTATAAACGCTTTGATAATAACTGGTCTGTCTTTATTGCAAACGAAGGAATCGCAGAAACAAAAAAACGCTTTTTAAGGCTTGGGGCTGACTTTGTCATTTCGCCTTTTTTGGTACTTTACCACCTCGCTAAGGATACCTTTCAAGATTCCTGCAAACTCTATATACTCTTTCAACATTCTAATATCACAATGCTAGTTACTAAAAAAAATTGCGGCGCACTTTTTGGAGGATATTATGTTCTTGAAAGTGAGATTGACTCGGAACTTACAGTTGTCAGGAATTCCCTAAGTGAAGACGATGATGATATTCAAAAAACCAACATCGAAAAAGACTTACAAGATGAGTTAAGCGGTATTGAAGAAGTGGATTTAAATAATGATGCAAATGATGATGAACTCATTGAAGTATTAAAAGGAGAAAGCGAAGAGAGTGATATAAACCTACACACAGAAATTGAAAACAATGAAGACTTAGATAATTTTTCTCGCGTTAATACTGTTGCAAAATTCATACAATCTGCACTTAATGAATTTTATAGCAATCCTTTATATAATAGTGAATTTATCAGCGAAATTGTAATTTTTAATCCTCTCAACATCAGACAAGAAACGCTTCAACAAATCCAGCAAATCACTATGCTTGAAGTAAGTGTTTTTGTCTGTGATATTGCACAAGAACTAGCAAACTTAGGTTATGATTCTTATAGAGAGTTTGAGAAGAAGGGAGAGGTATGAATTACAGCTTTACCCAACCAGGCAAAAAAACTTTTTTCAAAAAAGTCTCACGCATTTGGTGGGGCTATATCTTATTGACACTTTTTATTTTTATAGGCTTTTTAGTAATTCTAAAAGCGCAAGGGCATTATATGCAAAAAAATGCACAAGCTGCATCACAAACACAAAAAATTCTCTTAGAAGAGATTAAGAGCCTGCAAAAACAATTAATCTCAGAACAAGAAAAGGTGCAATTCGCAGAATATATAACACACCAAAACACACTTTTAAAAGAAAGTGTAGAAAATCTCTTTGGCTTAATTCCAGAACAAATTACGCTCAATAAAATCCAAATGGAACAATATCAGCTCACCCTTTATGGGACAACGCCTTCCAAGCAAATTTATACTTTCTTACTAGAAGTTCCCTTGCGATCAATTTTTCATCAAAGTCGCGCGGATTTTTATATGCTACCTAATGGTTGGTATAATTTTGTATCTGTTAGCAAACTTGAGGAAACTGAGTAATGAAAGCATTTTTCGCGCAAATTGATTGGATTCGTAATACCTTTTTCTTTGTCTTTTACTTTTTTTTGGTAGCAATTATTTTCTTAAGTGTGATTCAACCAGCCCTTGATAGTTTTCGCCAAACCAATGCGCAATACCGCAAAGAAATCTATGTGCAAAAGCAAATCCAAGCACAGCGCGATACGGAACTCAAAAATCTACAAGACTACCAAGAGCAAAATGCACAAACTTTAGGATATTTTAAACACAAAATTACGCAAAATGAGATTGAAGAGAAACTTAAGATTGTCTTTGAAAACTCTGGAGTTGTTGCTGATGGAAGCCCTATACAAGAGGGAAAATATTTTAAACAACGCTACATTATTAGTGGAAAACTAGAAAATATTAGCAAACTCAAAGATGCACTAATTCTAACTCAAACACTCCCTGGTGTCGCACGCTTTAACTTTCCCATCCACATTGAACGCGAGAAAGACAACATTATTTTTTCCTTCCGCTTAGATGCATATTTTAACTAAGAAATAGCGTAATCTCATCACCTAAAAAATAATCCTTCGCAAACACGCGCTCATCTTTTTGAAATAAGATTCCATCTTGTAAAAGAATCTCTAAATTTTTTTGATTAGAAATTTTTTTTCTCTCCACACCTACGCAAGAGCGGAATCCTAAAAACAGATGCTCCAACTCTTTATCTTTTTGCGTCAAAATCTCTTTGCTTTCACTAAAATCCTCTAAAAAATGCTCAATACTCTTTGGCATACTTGTGCGAATTCCTTGAATACACCCTACCGCTCCAGCCCCAATACCTATATAATCTCCACCACTCCAATAATGCAAATTATGCAATGAAGCCTTCCCATAATTACTCACTTCATAATGCAAAAACTTTTGTAAATGCGCTGCTATAAAATGCCCAATACTTAAAAATCCGCCAAAATCCCCATCCAAGCTCCTTTGGGATTCCTTATATATTTGCTCCTTTTCCCTATAAAAACGACTTCCAGGATCTAAACTTAAATGATATGCTGAAATATGCGATAAAGGAAGCCCTAAAGCAGTTTTTAGCTCTTGTTCTAAAAGCGCTTCATCACATAAAGGTGTGCCATAGATTAAATCAATACTTAAATTATCAAACCCCGCTTTTACCGCATAATCAAGTGCTAAAAATGTGTTTTTATTCTTATGTTCTCTCTCCAAAAAAGCAAGTTTTTGTGCATTAAAACTTTGCACTCCAATACTTAAACGATTTACGCCATAATCACGCATTGCGCGCAACCACTCTAGACTTAAATGATTTGGATTTGCCTCAATACTAATCTCTGCTCCTTTTTTTAAAAATGGCAAAAATTCTTCAAAAATATTCTCATACAAATACGATTCCACAACACTTGGCGTTCCTCCACCAATATACACAGAAGTAATTTGCACTCTCTCCTGCAAACTTTCTAGCTTATAATGCAAATACACAGCTAACTTTTGCATATAAATTGATTTAAGATGATTTTTATTAGTCTTAGAATTAAAGGCACAATATCCACATTTACTATCACAAAAAGGGATATGAAGATATAGACTTAATTCCTTATTTTGCATTGTTTGTTTGTTTGACTTCTTCTAAGCGTTGTTTTAAACTCTCAAACCATTGCTTGTATTGTTCTAGTTGATCTTTTTCCCTGTCATTTGGCTGATTTAAAATCAAAAGTGTGCGATAGTTTCTTAAAAACTCATCCGCAATCCATTGTAATCTTAAAAATTCATCTGGAGTCAAACTCCCATCTTTTAAAATCCCAAACGCAATTTTTTGATTTTCTTTAGAATCTTCTAGGAATTTCTGGATATTTAAACGCTGTCTTGACTGACTTTCAACGCCATAAGCTAAACGATTATAGGGATCTTTTTGCAGAGATTGCATGGCAAGCGTGTGTGCTTCTTTAAAATTTCCATTTTCTAGCTCTTTATTCGCTTCTCTTCCTAGCTGATAAGATGGAGAGAAAAAAACGATTCCAATTAACACACATAAAAGAAAAATTCCAATACCTAAAAAACGCATTTATCCTCTTCCATTCTCTCTTTAACCAACGCTTTAGCGGCTTCTAACTCTAATGCTTCTAAAAAAAAAGGATCTTTTATTATAAATACCACTTTACTAAAAGGCTTTGGAATCTTAAATTTATCCCAGCTTTTAAATTCCCAGGCATTGCTATAAAAAACCCTAGAAACTACCACGGGAACACTTGCTTTCTGCGCTAAAAGCACTACACCATCAGCTACACTATGATAAGGACCGCGCGGACCATCAGGAGTAATTACAACACATTCTTTGTTTTCTATTTTTTTAATAGCGTGATACAATACTCTAATTCCACCTTTTGAACTTGAGCCCCTTAATGCACCAATACCAAAATAACGCACAACACTACTAATAATCTCTCCATCAAAATGCTTACTAATTAATACCCAAAATTTCTTTTTATCTGCATATCTTTGAAATAAAAAGGGCTGAAACAGCAACTCTCCATGCCAAAAAGCAAGCACAAAAGGTTCATTTTTTTTAATTTTCTCCAATACTTTTTGAGAGATTCTAAACTCAAAACGCACAAAAAGAGCCAAAAAATGGATAATTCCAACGAGCAAAGGAGGCAAAATCTTCACTAAAACCTTGCGCTTAAATTCCCGAAATTTTTCTTTCACATTAACCTACGCTAGCTCACCTATTAATTGCGCACCTTTAACTTCTGTAATTCTCACATTACACAAAGATCCCACAAGATCTCTACCAGCCTTAATACGCACAAGCTTATTTGTATCACTTCGCCCTTCTAGCCATAAGTTTTGCGCATCATAACTCTCCACTAAAACCTTATGAATTCTACCAACTTGTTTTGCATTATCTTGCGTTAAAATCTCTTTATGTCTATCTTTTAAGCGCATTAAACGCTCTTTTGCAATCTCTTCATCTATCAAATGCACTTGCTCCATTTCCAACCAATGGTGGGCTTCAGTGTGCGGACGACTAGAGTAAATAAAGCTATATAGGGTATCAAAACGCACTTTTTCTAGCACATCTAAGGTCTCTAAAAAATCATCTTCACTCTCTGTTGGAAAACCCACGATAATATCCGTGCCAATGCTAAGCTCTGGAATTAAATGGCGCATTTTTTCTACACGATTTAAAAACCACTCTTTGCTATACCCCCTTTTCATTTTGCGCAAAATCTCACTAGATCCACTTTGCAAAGGCATATGAATGGCTTTACAGATTTTTGGATTCTGTGCAAACTCTAAAATAAACTCATCATCCATATGCAAAGGGTGTGGAGAGGTAAAACGGATTCTTTCTAGTCCATTAATTTGGGAGATTTCATTAAGAAGTTGTGTAAAATTTATAGCACGATGTGCGCCTGAAAAACGCCTTCCATAGTTATTTACATTTTGCCCAAGCAACAAAATCTCTTTGGTGCCACTCTCTGCCAAACGCCTTGCTTCTTGTAAGATCAAATCTGATGGAATTGAAATTTCGTTTCCACGCGTATGTGGCACGATACAATAGGTGCATTTTTTATCACAACCAATAGAGATATTAATCATTCCTTTTAGAGCAGAATGCTGATTTTGACTAAAAACATAAGTGCTATCATCATAATCAATATCTACCCAAGCCACACGATTTTGATGAATAATTTGTGAAATTTTTGATACATTACGCGCTCCTAACACAAAATCTACTGCCTTAGAGCGTTTTAAAATCTTGTCACCTAGATGACTTGCCGTGCAACCACATATACCAATTTTTGCATCTCCTTTTTTGATTTTTGCATATTGCCCAATCTCTGAAAAAAGTTTTTTTTCTGGCTTTTCACGCACAGAGCAAGTGTTAATTAAAATTAAATCCGCCTCTTGTGGGTTTTCTGTAAGTTGATAAGATTCCTTTTCTTCAAGCTCTGCAATGATATGCGCACTATCGCGCTCATTCATAGCACAACCAAGTGTTTCAATATAAAGTTTTTTTGCCATACTTACAGAATATGGATTTCATACATATAGTCACCCTCATCTAATCCATAGCGTACTTCTCTAAAATATGCACGCCTGCCTTTTTTTTCAAAATACTCCAATAGAGCTTGCATATCTTTATGAGAATTTTCTTTATCACAATAAAAAATGTCGGATTTCTTTTCTTCTAGCATCTCTTCTAGTTTTTTTGTTGTAATTTTTACTGGTTTTTCATTAATATGTGCGCGTGCTAATTTAATATCCATATTTTTACCCTTAACTTTTTTAGAAAAATGGGTTATTATAAATCTTCTTTGCTTAAAAAATAATTTTAATCTTGCACAAATATACTCATATACTCATATACTCATATACTCATATACTCATATACTCATATACTCATATACTCATATACTCATATACGCATATACGCATATACGCAAAATTTCATTTTGCCATATTTTAAAAAGTTATAGTTAAGTAAGCCCTTATAAAGAAAATTTCAATTAGAATACGAAATTTTATAAGGATACAATTTTGGAGAAGATACTAGACATTATCGAAGGGATCGCTTATGAAAAGGGGCTTCCCATTGAAAGTGTGACGGATGCCGTCAAAGATGCTGTAATAAAAGTCGCTAAGGAAAGTTTGGATTCCACAATCCATTATGATGTTGAAATTGACAAAAAAAATAAAACATTACATCTCTATCAGGTTATCAGCGTCTGTGAAGATTCTGATGCACTAGATGGCAAAAATATGATTCCGCTCAGCGAAGCTAAAAAACATGATAGCGAAATTAAAATAGGTGACGAATTGCGCTATGAGCTTAGTTTAGAAGATATGAGCAGAAATGCAGTTAATGCTTTATTTAGGGAACTAGAGTTTAAAATTCAACGTTTGATTGAAACGCAACTTTTTGATAAATATAAATCCCAAATTGGAAAAATTGTTAGCGGAAATGTCGTAAGAGCCGACAGTTTAGGCAACACTTATATTGAAATTGACGAAATCCGTGCAATTTTACCTAAAAAAAATCGTATCAAAGGTGAAGAGTTTGGAGTAGGACAAATTGTAGGAGCAGTTTTAAAGCATGTTGGGATTGACCGCCAAAATGGCATTATGATTGAGCTTAGTCGCACCACTCCAAAAATGCTTGAAGAGTTATTAAAACTGGAAGTGCCAGAAATTAAAGATGGTGATGTTGAAATTGTAAATTCCTCCAGAATCCCAGGAGAAAGAGCTAAAGTTGCTTTAAAAACAGATTCTGCAAAAATTGATCCAGTCGGTGCAACCGTTGGTGTAAAGGGCGTTAGAATCAATGCTGTCTCCAAAGAATTAAAAAATGAAAGTATCGATTGCATTGAATACTCTGTCCAGCCTGAAATCTACATAGCACGCGCACTCTCACCAGCTCTTGTTATTAGTGTTGCCGTAGAAGATAAAAAAGCAATTGTCAGCATTACAAGTGAGCAAAAGCCAAAAGCCATCGGAAAAAATGGAATCAATATTCGCCTAGCCTCAATGCTAACAGGATATGAGATTGAACTCAAAGAAATTGATAGCGGAACACAGCAAGTATCAAGTAATAGCACACAAGAAACACAAAAAAGTAGCAATATAGATATTCTTTCATCGCTCTTTAAAGAGTAATAAATGCAGAATTTACTACTTTATAAAGATTTTTTGAGTAAAATCGCACACTTTTTAGTGTATTTTACAGAGTTTTAATTAGCATTTTTGGAGTTTTATAATGATTGGCTTTATGCAAAAACATAAAAAATACTTAATAGTTACTATTTGGATTAGCGCTATTGCATTTTTAGGTGCTGGATTTGTTGGATGGGGAGCTTATAGCTTTTCAAACACAAGTAATGCTGCTGCAGTTGTAGGCGATCGCCAAATCACTATTGATAGACTACAACGCGAATACGCAAGGCTATACAATGTTTATAATCAACTCTTTAATGGAAACTTGGATAATGAACAAGCCAAAAAGCTGGGCATTGAAGAGCAAGCATTAAATACACTAATTTCACGCGCTTTAATGCTAAATTATGCACACGATGTAGGTTTAAGGATTAGTCAAGAGGAGATTATCCAAACTCTTACTGCAATGGATATTTTTCAAAATAATGGGAAGTTTGATGAAACTATCTACAAACGCTTACTAGCAGATAATCAAATGCGCCCCAAAGACTTTGAAGAAGAGCTAGGTGAAGGAATTTTGCTCCAAAAACTTGATGCACTCTTAGAAATTCCACTCACTCCCTTAGAAATTCAAACAATAAGTGAGGCTGTTTTTAGCGAAGATCACCTTAAAATCCAAGTATTAAATGACTCCGAAATTACCTTTAATCCCACAGAAGAAGAGATCAAAAAATACTGGGAAGAAAACAAAGACATCTACCAAACACAACGTGGTTATGAAGTGCTAAAAGTTTCCGTAAAATCTGATTCCATTCCTGTAGATAATGAGACATTAAAAAAGCATTATGAAGACTTTAAAAATCAATTTTTAGACGAAAATGGACAATTACTCCCATTCGATAAAGCAAAGGATAAGGTAATCGCGCATTATAAATCCTCTCAAGCCGAGAAAGAGTCTTTAAAAGAATATATTTCGTTGCGAAAAGGAGAAAATAAAAAAGCGGAATCGCTAGTAATCTATGAAGGAGATTCCAACTACGACACAGAATTTTTAAACCTTCTAAGTCAAGCCAAAGAGCAAGAAACACTAAAACCAATTAAAGTCAAGGGGGAATTTATCACAATTAAAATCCAAAAAATTATCCCAAGCGAGCCCAAAAGCTATGAAGCTGCCAAACAAGATGCCATAGAAGATTTCATAACACTTAGAAAAACCCAGCTCTTAGAAGAAAAAGCAGCATTATTGCTTGCAGACTTTAAAGGCGTTGATGTTGGTTATGTTTCACGCGAAAACAAAATAGCATTAAAAGGATTAAACTCTCAAGAGAGTCAAGATTTTATTACGCAACTTTTTAATAAAACTGAAGCAAAAGGCTACATTTTATTAAAAAATAAAGTAATTTTATATGAAATCCTTGACCAAAGATTAAAAAATTCTGATATAATCACACAAAATTTAGATTTCATAAAACAAAATGGGATACAAATAAAGTCAAGATTAACTGAAATAGCCTTCATGGAACATTTATTAAATCTTTATAAAGTTGTTAGAAAAATCTAAGGCAGAGAATGAAAGAGAACTATTTAAAAGGTAAGGATTTGGAACAAACCATCTTAGGAATTGACATTGGTTCAACAAAGATTTGCGCAATTATTGCAAATTATAAAGATGGGATTCCACATATCATCGGGACGGGATTTCACAAATCATCTGGGTTAAAAAAAGGCTCTATTACAAACATTGAACAAGCAAGTCGCTCAATTAAAGATGCGTTAAATGATGCAAGACGCGTGGCAGGAACAAACATTAATAAAGCTACAATTTCTATTTCTGGAGCTTACACAAAAAGTACTGATAGCTCTGGAATTGTCAATATCCCAAACAATGAGATAGGAATTAAAGAGATTAATCGCGTAATACAAACTGCTCTTTATAACGCTTCAATCCCTAGCGAATACGAAGTTATTCATATTTTGCCTTATAATTTTAAACTTGATGACCAAGATTTCATTGATGATCCTATGGGGATGAGTGGCAGTCGTTTAGAGGTTTCTGTAAGAATTGTCACTGCACAAAAATCAAGTTTAGGCAATCTTAAAAAAGCCATCAAAAGCGCAGATCTTGAAATAGAAAATATTGTTTTGGCTTCTTATGCTTCCTCTATTTCTGTGTTAAGCGAAGATGAAAAAAACCTAGGAGTAGCCTGCATTGATATGGGCGGAAGCACTTGTGAGCTTATGATCCATGTCGGAAATTCTTTGCGCTACAATGATTTCTTAGGTGTTGGTTCAAACCACATTACAAATGATTTGGCTATGGCTTTACATACGCCTCAAGGAATTGCTGAACAAGTTAAGGTTAAATATGGTGGCTTTCCAAAAACCATTGATGATACAGAAAATCTTATCGAAATCCCAAGCATTGGTGGTGAGGATAGTGGCAAACATCAAGTTGCCCTGGCAACTGTCCATAATGTTGTATATGCACGCGTAGAAGAAACCCTAATGATTTTAGCAAAATCTCTAGAGAGAAGCGGGCTAAAAGATCAACTAGGTAGCGGTGTGGTGCTAACAGGGGGAATGGTACAATTAGATGGCATTAGAGATTTAGCGGCGGCACTTTTTAATATGCCTGTACGCCTGGCAAAACCTATAGAAGTTGATGGATTATTTACAGATTTAAAAGGTCCAGATTGCTCAACAGGGATTGGATTAATTCTTTATGCTTCTGGCAAATACACAAATTACGAGATTGATTCTGAAAAGAGGATCCGCTATTACAATGAAAAATTAGAAGATGAAACCTTGCATTTTCACAAAAATATTCCTTTAATGAATCCATTGCAAGATAAAATGCAAAATACTATAGGTCCTGTTAATAGCGTACCCAAAAGCGCAGCAGATATCAAGCAAGATTTAAGCAACATAACAGAAATTAAAATTCCAAAGCAAAATGGCAATTTTTTCAGCCAAATGTGGAATAAGCTAACCCAAATGTTTTAGAGATTAAATTTTAGAAGGAGTAAAGGTAATGTTAAATATTCAAGAGGCAAACTTAAGCGTTGGGGCGAAAATCAAAGTTATCGGTGTTGGAGGTGGTGGAAGCAATATGATTGAGCACCTTATTAAAACAGGCACACACGAAGGAATATCTCTTGCTGTTGCCAACACTGATGCACAGGCAATTAGCACTTCAAGCGCTCCTGTTAGAATCCAACTTGGTGCTAGACTTACAAAAGGACTTGGCGCAGGAATGCGCCCACAAGTAGGAAAAGACGCGGCTCTTGAAAGTTATGAAGAGTTAAAGCAGTTTCTAGAAGACACAGATGTTGTATTTATTTCTGCTGGACTTGGAGGTGGAACTGGAACAGGAGCTGCACCAGTAATTGCAAAAGCTGCAAAAGAGGTTGGCGCACTCACTGTATCTATCGTAACAAAACCATTCCGCTGGGAAGGCGGAAAGCGTGCAAAGCTCGCTGAAGAAGGCTATAGAGAACTCAAAGCCGAAAGTGATTCCATTGTTGTGATCCCCAATGAAAAACTTCTTGCTATTATTGACAAAAATTTGGGATTAAAAGATAGCTTTAGAATCGTTGATGATGTGCTTGTTTGCGCTGTTAATGGAATGAGTGGTGTGATTTTATCCCATGGAGCAAACGATATTAATGTAGATTTTGCAGATGTACGCACAGCAATGAGCCATAAAGGAATGGCATTAATGGGCATTGGAGAATCTACAGGAACAGATGCTGCAAAAGAAGCAGTCAAAATGGCAATTGAATCTCCTCTCTTTGATAATATGTCTATCCACGGAGCAAAAGGCGTGCTTGTGCATTTTTATATTAGCCCCGATTATCCATTAGGAAGCATTTCTGATGCAATGGATATCGTCAATGAAAATGTAGATATGGATGCGGATGTAATTTTTGGAACAACAACAGATGCAAATATAGAGCGCGATAAAGTTAGAATTACAATCATTGCTACAGGATTTGAGCGTATCTCAACAGAATCTGACTCTATACAAACGCAAACTAATAGTGATTCTACATTAAAACTTGTTAATCCAAAAGATATGAGTCAAAGAATTAATCAACAAGAAAGTCTAAGTGTTGCTAGAAAAAAAGTAAGTGGTGGAGAATTTACAAGTGATGAAATCTTGGACATCCCTGCATACATAAGAAAGCAAATGGACTAGCATAAGCGCAAATGCGCCTATGCGTGAAGAGAATTCATGTAAAAATTCACAGAATTAATCCCCTCTTTTTTTGCCCGCTCTAAAGACTTTGAAACAAATTCCCAATTAATATAATTAAAGAATTTCTCTAGATATGCTGGACGCGCATTTCTATGATCAATATAATAAGCGTGTTCCCATACATCTACAACAAGTAATGGAATCATACTTTCTGTTACAGGAGTTTGCGCATTGCTTGTTTGCTTGATTTCTAATTTACCATTGTTATACACAAGCCAACACCAACCTGAACCAAATAAAGTTACTGCAGAGTTTAAAAATGTTTCCTTAAACTTCTCCAAACTTCCAAATGTCGCATTGATTGCTTCATCTAACTCTGCACTTCTAGCACTTGCATTAGGACTTACACAATCCCAATAAAAATCGTGGTTATACACCTGTGCTGCATTGTTAAACACTCCACCTTGTGCCTTTGTTACAATCTCAAATAAACTCTTATTTTCAAATTCTGTTCCTTTAATAAGATTATTAAGATTATTCACATAAGTTTGATGATGCTTTCCATAATGAAACTCACAGGTTTCTTTGCTGATAAAACCCACTATTTCTGTAAATGGCAATGTGCGTAATTTAAACATTGTAATCCTTTAAATTCTTATCCAAAACTAAAAGTTTTGCATAAGAATTCTAACGCACAAACGCAAAATTTTCACTTTAAGATAAAGAATTAATTGATAAATTCCACCTTAATATCACAAATTTTCGCGCGATACATACTTGTGCTAACAAGCATATCAACACCGCTTTTTGCATATTCTTCTACATTCTCTAAACACACTCCCCCAGTAGCACTAAAGCACAAATGCTCAAACTCCGCTCTTAGTATCTCTACAAGCTCTCTTAAATCTTGCGGAGTGAAACGCTCACATTGCAACACATCTGCCCCAAGCTCCGCAAATTTGAGCGCTTGCTCTTTAGATTCCACCTCAACAATCACACGATGTTCCTTAAAACGCACCTTTAAATCCTTAAAAGATTCCTTAAGATTTTCACAAGCCAGATAATGTTCTTTAAAGACTAAAATACTATCACTTAGCCCCAAGCGATGTGGAATCCCACCGCCACAAATAAGCGCCTTTAACAAAAACTTTTTTGCAAAGGGCATATTCTTACGCGTCCCAAGCAATGCAATATCTGGCTTAACACCGCGTGCAATCTCCAACATTTTATATGTATAAGTTGCCACTGCGCCTGCATATTCTAAAAGATTTTGCAAAGTCTTTGCAATCCTAAAAAGTTTAGTGCGTTCCCCACAAACTTCAAGCATCAATTCTTTTGGAGCAACAAGTGCAGAATCACTTTTAAAAACAACTGCTTCAAGCCCAAAAATTCTGGCAATGCGCGCACATTCTTCTACACAACTTGCTACAATCTCATCTTGCTTAGGATAAAAACACATTTTTGCAACTCCGCTAATCCCAAGCCCAAAAGTCGTGTTATCCAAATAGGGCACATCTTGCTCTACAAGTGCTATAAGTTCGTTATCGCTAAAATAAATCATTAACTTCCTTTAAAGATTTGGTTTTTGCAACACTCTCAAAATAAGAAAAATAGCTAACGCCACTCCGCCTAAAATCATCGCATAAAACCCTGCAATTTCATATTCTGCGCTTAGAGCCGCATTATAAATTGCAAGTGAAATAGTTTCTGTTTTGCCAATGATATTTCCACCAATTAAAAGCGTGATTCCAACTTCACCAATCGACCTTGCAAAACCTAGAAAAAGCGCAGTAATTAATGTTTTTATAATACAAGGAAGACTTATAAAAATAAAAGTATCAAGCCAACTTCTCCCAAGTGTGAAACTCACTAACTCCAAAGTCTTTGTTCGCTCACTAAAGGCAGATTCAATCGGCTTTACCACAAGTGGAAGCCCCGCAATAAAACTTGCTAAAACCACCGCCTCAAAACTAAAAAGCAAATCCAAAAAACCAAGCATTCCATATTTCCCAAAAAGCACTAGTAAAAAATACCCAAGCGCAATGGGAGGAAATACAAGGGGCAAGGTCACACAAATATCACAAATGGTAGCCACAAGCCCATTTGCTCGGCTTAAATAATAGCCCAACAACACTCCAAAAACCAAATGTAACCCCAAGCACACAAACCCAACTTTTAGGCTTAAAAATAAAGGCTCTAAGGAGATTTGCATTACTTCTCTAGACCATATTCCTTAAAAACTTCTTTTGCTTCTTTGGAATCCAAGAACGCCATAAAATCCGCTAATTCTGCGCTTTTAGAATCTTGCAATGGTGCAACAACAATCAAAATCGGCGAATAAGTCTCTTGTGGAATCTCAATCATCTCTCCAAACTGCTCTTTATTTGCCAAATAATCTGTTAAATTAATAAAGCCAACTTCCACACTACCTTGTCTTAAATAAGTGCTAACTTGTGGCACAGTTGCTACAAACATTAATTTATCCTTCAAAGATTCCGCATAATTTGCGCTCTTTAAAAACTCCATTGCTGCGATTCCATAAATTGCCTTTTTAGCATCTGGCAGTGCAATCTTATTCATTTTTTCTAAATCTTTTGTGCTTCTTAACTCCACACTTTTACTTGCAACAAGCACCAATTTGCCTTTCCCAATTAGCTGTGCTGGCTTCACAGACAATTTAGACTTTTGGATAAACTTTTCATCGCCAAAAATCGCATCAATCTTCCCACTCTGCTTTGCTTGTTCAATGACTTGCTGTAAATTTCCATAACTTCTTAACACTTTCTTGCCACTTTGCTTTTCATACAAAGCGCTAACCGTTTCTAAAGGCTTTTTATACCCAGCACCTGCTGCAATAAACACTTCTGCAAAACTCTGCACGCCCACAAACATAAACGCTAACAATAGCCCGACAATACGCATTGCAACTCCTTAATTAAACAAATCATTATATATTAATAAATATAAATATATTTTAAAAGCTCAATTAAAATTAAGATTCCAACATTTTATAGATTTTCTCTAAAATTCCATCTTTAGCACTAAAGTCCTTTGGATTTGCCACAAACAGATGCGCATTTTCCCCATAAAACTTAGCCTTAGGGGCTTCATACAAACCAAATCGCCAATCAAATCTAGGCTGTAAAATAATTAAAGTTTGGATTCCACAAAGCAAAGCTAAATGCGCTGGAGAGCTATCAATCCCAACCACACAATCTAAATCTTCCATTGCCTTATAAGTATCAAGCCAGTCTTTAAAGCCCTTTCCTACATTTTCCACATTTTTTGGAAGTTCAAAATCTCCCACTTGCAGGGATATAAGCTCCACATTTTCTAATTCTAATAAAAAATTTAAGAAAAATTCTAAACTAAAATTTCGCGAATTATTTTCCTTAAGCGCAAAATCCGTATGCCAAAAAAATCCAACTCTTTTTATTTTATTTCTTGGTATTTTTCTCTTTAAAGTTAGCGGAGTTTTAAGTTCAAGAATTTTCTCTAAAGTATCAAGACCCAAAAAATAAGGCAAAGAAGTCAAAGGAAGTGCGTAATCAAAACTCTGTGGAATCCTATCTAAAAGTTCTATTTTCTTAAAAACATCCTCCCTAGACAACTTTTCTTTGCAACAAAGGATACAAGGCACTTTGTGGCGAAAAATACACTTTTTTTGCCACTGCACAAAGTGCTTGCAGAGTGCGCATAAACATTAAAGTATCGCCAAATCCTTGCTCACAATACACGCAAATTTCCTTATCCTTAAACGCATTAGAATCTTGCAAAACGCTTCTTTAGCAAGACTATAATGCAAAGGAGAAAAGGTATTATTACTTGCAAAACACAAACGATACTCATAGGACTCTAGGGCTTCACTAAAGCGATTTTGACGCATTAAAAGATAGGCTAGCCAAAAATGCGCTATGTATAAATTATGCGCATTAACATTAGGAATTGTAAAAATCCTTCTATACGCTTGCTCTGCTTGCGCATAATATCCTGTGTATTCTAAAGCACGCGCAAAGGCTAGCCAATACACATCATTATTAGTATTTTGCGCTTGTAAATTTATCAAAATCTCAAGTGCTTGCTGTGCTTCTTGCTTAGGTTTTTCAAAAAGATTTAACAAAATTTGCGCGATTCTCACTTCTAAATTTGTATTTAAAAAGATTTTTAATTGTGTGATTTCTGGATTTTCTATAATTTGTGGTTTAGAATTAAATCTTGCCGTAAGTGAGTCTGGTTCACAAGTTTGTGGAATCTCTACAAAGGGAGCGTTTTTAACTAGCTCATCTAAGACTTCCCTTGCAACTTTATAGCACGCACTATAAACTTCTAATGCCTTTTTTGGAGCATTATAAAAATACATATCACCACATTCTAGCCACCTTTGCCATTCTTTAGGCGCGTGCTGCAAAAGCACACAATACATACTCTCCGCATTTTCTAGCAAATTTTGCGCCTTATAGACTTCGATGAACAATTCCAAACATTCTTTTTGTAAGGAATGCTGCATTTTAACCAACTCTTCTAAAAGCTTTGTAGCCTCTGCGTAATCTTGTGCTAAAAACAAGGCTTTTGCAAGATTAAGTGCGTGGAATATAGAATCTTTATGTAAATGATAACTTTGCGTGCAGAATTCTAAAGCCTGTGGAATCTCTAATTTTAAAGCACTTAAAGCAGCAAGTTCTACAAACTTATTTTGCAATTCCATATTTTTAGATTCTAACTTTTTTAAATCTAACAAAGCCTGCACGCACACATTAAAACTTGTTTGATAATCCCCCTACAAAATAACACATTTGTGCCTTATCTAGCATACACTAACCCTTATTTTAAAGACGCAATTTTTTGTGCATAATCCCCACTAAAAACATAGCTTCCAGCTACTACAATATCTACCCCTGCTTCTCTTAAAAGCTCGATATTTGCACTACTTACGCCTCCATCAACTTCAATTAAACATTTTGGATTCCATATTTCAATTCTATCTTTTAAGCGTTTGATTTTCTCTAACACATTTGGGATAAACTTCTGCCCGCCAAAGCCCGGATTTACACTCATTACAAGCACCATATCCACAACTTCTAGTAAGTATTCTATGCTTTCAATTCCCGTGTGTGGATTTAACACAACAGCGGGTTTAATGCCTAAATCTCTAATCTTTTGCACTAAGCGGTTTGCGTGCTTTTCTTCTTCAATATGAAAAGATAAAAACTCTGGTTTAAAAGGCGCAAACAAATCCACAAAAAAGGAATTGTTTTGCACCATTAAATGAATATCAAGAGGCTTTGTAGAAGCCTTTACCACAGATTCCACAACAACAGGACCTAAGGTAAGATTTGGCACAAAATGTCCGTCCATCACATCAATATGCACAAAATCACAATCTGCCGCACAAATTGCCTGCACTTCCGCTTCTAATTTTCCAAAATTTGCTGAAAGAATACTTGGCGCAACAAGCATTTAAGATTCCTTAAATAAAAATTTTTAAAAAATTCTAGCAAAATAACACTAATATTGCCCTAAATAGCATTGTTTAGTGTATAATAAAAAAATTTTTCAAAAGGGAGCAAAGCGTGCAAGCAAACGCCAATCTAGCAAAAGATTTGGATTCCATTCTTACAAAGATTAAGCAAGCAAGTTTGGAAATTTATTCTATTTTACAAAAAAGTCTAGGGGAATACACACAAAGCACAAATGCCACAGGCGATACGCAACTAAAAGCTGATGTGCAAGCGGATTTAATCGTGCAAAATACACTTAAAACACTTCCTTGCGTGAAACAAATTTGTAGCGAAGAGCAGACAAGTGCGATTACACTCTACGATAATGGCACATATTCTATTGCTTATGATCCTCTTGATGGTTCATCTTTAATGGGAGCAAACTTAAGTGTGGGAAGTATTTTTGGAATCTATCAAGGTGATTTTCTTCCGCAAAACTTAGTCGCAAGCGCGTATGTTGTGTATGGAATGGTAGTTGGAATCGGATTTACTTCACTTTTAAAAGAAGGTGTGGATTACTTCACTTATGATGGAGAAAAATTTGGCTTACAAAAATGCTTAAAACTTTCAGAAAAGGGCAAGTTAAACGCCACGGGTGGCACACAAAAAAACTGGAGCAAAACACATAAAGAAAAAATGGAATCCCTTTTTGATGCAGGCTATCGCTTGCGTTATAGTGGAGGAATGGTTCCAGATCTACACCACATTTTAGTCAAAGGCGGTGGATTGTTTTCCTATCCTGCTACAAGCGATGCACCAAAGGGCAAACTGAGAATGCTTTTTGAAGTCTTTCCCTTTGCTTTTATCTTTGAAAGAGCTGGTGGAAAGGCGGTTTTTATTGATGAGTTAGAATCTAAAATCACACCCCTTTTAGAATTAAAGCCTACACATTTACACGACACTACACCTTGCTATTTTGGAAGCATTTGGGAGATAGAATTTGTTAGCCGATAGAATCGACATACAAAGCGCGCTAAAAGCCTTAAAAGAATGTCAGCAGCGCGAGGGCGTAACAAGCTGTATGTTTTGCAAACACACACAAGCTTGTGATCAAAAAGAAGTATTTGCCAAAACCACACAAGAAAATCTAAGCCAAACACAAGAAGCACTCAAAATCTGCCAAGAATCTAAGGGTTTAAAAACTTGTGGAAACTGCCAAGAAGTCCTAGAATGTGCTATTAGAAATGATTATGTGAGTGCTGTTTATTTGAGTATGAATAAAGGAAATGGAGGAAGTTTTGAATTCTAAATTTTATATTACATCGCCAATTTATTATGTTAATGATATTCCACACATCGGACACGCTTATACAACAATTATTGTAGATACTCTTGCAAGATTCCACCGCTTAAAAGGCAATAGCGTATTTTGCCTAACAGGAACAGATGAACACGGACAAAAAATAGAACAAAGTGCGAAAAAAATGGGGCAAGATCCAAAAAACTATGTGGATAGCATCTCAAAACGCTTCAAAGATCTTTGGGATTCTTTTGATATTGCTTATGATTATTTTATTAGAACCACAGATTCTACACATTTACAAAGTGCGCAATATGTATTTTTAAAAATGTATGAAAAGGGTGATATTTATAAAGGCGAGTATGAAGGCAATTATTGCATTTCTTGTGAATCCTTTTTTGCAAAATCACAATTAATGAGTGAAAAAAACTGCCCAGATTGCGGCAAAGAAACAACACTGCTTCAAGAAGAAAGTTATTTTTTCAAACTCAGCGCATACGCAGAAAGACTTTTAAAATTTTATGATGAAAATCCAGATTTTATCCTTCCAAAATCAAGGCGCAATGAAGTGATAAGCTTCGTAAAAAGTGGCTTAGAAGACCTATCTATTACACGCACAAGTTTTGATTGGGGAATCAAACTTCCAAAAGAACTTTTAGAAAATAATCCAAACAATCAAAAGCATGTAATGTATGTGTGGCTTGACGCACTTGTAAATTATCTAAGTGCTTTGGGATTTCACAATGATTTGCCAAACAAAATGGACTTTTGGCCAGCAAATTTTCACATTGTAGGCAAGGATATTTTGAGATTTCACGCAATTTATTGGCCCGCATTCTTAATGAGCCTTGATTTGCCACTTCCAAAACACATTGCCGCACACGGTTGGTGGACCAAAGATGGCGCAAAAATGAGTAAAAGCATCGGCAATGTTGTTAATCCTAAAGAAGTAGTAGATGCATATGGGCTTGATACATTTAGATATTTCATCTTGCGTGAAGTACCTTTTGGACAAGATGGCGATTTCTCACAAAGCGCGCTAATAGAACGGATTAATGCGGATTTAGGTAATGATTTAGGAAACTTGCTAAACCGCTTGTTGGGAATGGGAGCAAAATATTTTAATAACAAGCTAAAGGCAGATTTATCGGAGCTAAAATCTACATATTGTGATGAACTTGTGCAAATCCAAACAATCTTAGAAAGTTTGGAATCGCATATCAATGAAGTACAGATTAATCGCTACCTAGAAGAGCTTTGGAAACTCTTTAGTCTAGGTAATGGAATCATCGCCAAAAAAGAGCCATGGCAACTCATAAAGGATAATAAACACACGGAAGTGGCACAATTATTGCTACTACTTGCAAATATCTTGCTAAAAGCAGCACTTTTTTTATCACCTTGTATGCCAAAAAGTGCCGACAAGATTCTAAAAGTCTTTGGTTTGAACGCAAACACAGAGTGTTTTAAGCGTTTTATCACGCAAGGGGAGATTTTGGATTCCGTAATTTTAGAACCAACTCCAGCGCTCTTTCCACGCATTGAAGAGAAATTATTGCAAGATTCTAACATGGATTTGAAATTGGAATCCAAAATGCAAAATAAAGAATCTAAAAGCACAAAGCTTGAGCCTTTAGAGATTTCTAGCCCTATTAGTAAAGATGATTTTATGAAAATCGACATACGCATAGGAACAATTATAAATGCAGAAGTTTTACCTAAGAGTGAGAAGCTTCTAAAGCTTCAAGTAGATTTAGGTGAAGCACGCCCACGCCAGATTTTAGCTGGGATTAAAGCACATTATTTGCCGCAAGATTTGCTAGGGAAGCAAGTTTGCGTGTTAGCAAATTTAAAACCTGCAAAACTTATGGGGGAACTAAGTGAAGGAATGATTTTAGCAGCAAAAGATAATAATGGATTAGCCTTTATTACACCACAAAACAAAAGAGAGAATGGAAGTCAAATTAGCTAAAGGATAAGTATGAAGGGAATACAAATTGGCGTTAATGAAATTGTAGAAATTGCGTTTGGAACACTACTAAATAAACCCAGTATTTCTTTTTTTCATCAAATTTGCGATGAAAGTAGTAGTGTGCGTAAAGGGGATTTATTTATTGCAACAAACAAAGAAAGTGCGCAAGCGCAAAAAGACATAGAAGAAGCTATTGAAAAGGGTGCTTTTGGAATCCTTTTTAGCGGAAATATTGCAATGAGCGATAAAGAAGTGGCTTGGATTAGTGTTGAAGATTTAGAGCAATCTTTAATGCGAATTTTGCGCCATTATCTCCTTATTAACAATAAAATTTTATTTTTACTTCACAAAGAAGAATATGAAATTGCCACACAAATTATTGCACACAAAAAAACGCTAGGGTATTTTTGTGGAAGCTTAAGTGGATTAATCCATAAAGTTATTGAAAGCGATGCAGTATTTTTTCTCTATTGCAATACAAACTTAGATTTAAGTATTTTTCCCAAAAATCAACAAGAAATAAAAATGCTCTCTCAAGAAAAAATCGATGATAAAAAACTCCCTTTTGACTTAAATTCTTATTCTCTTTTTGGAATCAAATTGTTTTATAAAAGCGTGGATTATGAAATCCCTCTTCCTAAACTCTTTATTCAACCTCTAGCGCGTGTTTTAGAGTTTTGCGAAAATTATTCTATTAATGTTCAATTAGAAAATTTTTCTACCTTAAGCATTTTTAAACCCATTTATTTAGATGAACGAGGCGTGATTGCGAAGCCTGGAACCACAAATAAAGTCTTGCTAGCCTGCCAAGATTCCAAAATTTACGAACAATATTTGGCTTATTTTAAAATGTATGCAAAATGGGCGTATTTAACTCTTTTTGTGCCAGAGATTTACCGCGAACTTTACGCTCCTTTTGCAAAGGTTACTTCCTATTCTAACCAAACAGAGCTTTTTTCAATGCTTATTGATGAAAAATACAATTTTGCGCTGATTTTGGGGATAGATACACACGCGCTAGAAACACAATTTACAAATCAAGTTACAGAAACAAATTTATTTGACTATACAAAGGATTAATAATGAAAATTGCCGTGCCTGTTTTTGACGAAACTCTAAGAGTGTTTAATAATACTGGACACACTCCATTTTTTGCCATTTTTGAACAAAGTGGAAGCGGAATGTTTAAAAAAATTGATTTCCTTGAGTTACGCAAAAATCCGCGTGGCAATGAGAGTGCTAATGCTGGTTGCTCACACAAAGATAGTGAGATGAGCGAAGAAGAGCAAATCGCACATAAAAATGAACACAATGTGTTAGGTGAGATTATCCAAGACTGCGCTGTTGTGCTTGTAAAAAAAGCCTGCCAAAATACAGCAAAAGTCTTTAATGAGTGTGGAATTAAAGTTTGCAAAATGGATATGGACTGCCAAAGCGCAAAAGACGCATTTAAGTTTATTAAGCTTTAAGCAGAAATTACCTTTCTGCTAAAATTTGCATTTTGGATTCCTTTAATTCCACATAAAGCTCTTTTTCTCCACTAAACCTATAACTTGGGGCTTTATATTCTTCATAAAAAGAAATTCTAAAAAGATTTTTATTTTCATTGTTTGGATAAGGCGAGATATTAACTTGAGAAAATACAATCTCTTTTTTTTCATTTTTTGCAAATATTCTACGCTTATTTTGAGCAAAATCATCATATTTATTTCCATCAAATCTTATAAAATCTTTACTATAAAATTCTAAGTATTTTTCAATATTACTCTCTTTCCACGCATCTTTCCATACATACAAATCCGCTAATAAAATGCTTAAATCTTCTTTCTTGACTTCCTTGAAGCTATTTTCAAAGGTAATTAAAAGTGCTTGACGATAATTAATAAGTGCATCCACACTGCTTAATTTATCATTTTCAATCGCAATACAGCCACGCGTATTAAGCTCTTTGCGATTCCCATCTAAAGGCATTCCGTGAATCCAAATTCCATAGCCTGTACGCTTTTGCAAGCGATCATAAAGATTTGGATAATTTGTAGCAAATGCAAGTGGTCCATAATATTGATCAAGATTTACCAAGCGTGCATTTAGTGAATATACACCAATAGGAGTTGCTAAATCCCCTTCTTTTTCTTTATGCCCTCCTTTGGAACCAACTAAACTCTCCACATTTAATTTTTCATTCCATTTTCCCTCATTTAGCGCATAAAGCCTTAGCGTTGGTGCATTTTTAGTGGCAATAAAAAGATATTTTAAATCTTCATAATACCCAAAACGCGTATCTTGTTCTCTTAATACTCCACTCCAAAAATCGCGTGTTTGCATAATGGAATCTATTTTTTTTTCAATCGCACTCACACCACCTTTTTTATAAAGCTCCACCCATTCAAAATCACCCGCACTTGCAAAACTCAAAACCAAACACAAATAAAAAATTTTAAAAAACTTCATACATTTCCTTTTCAATCTTCAAAATTATATCCCATTCTCTTAAGGCTTTCACGCTCTTTACTCCAACCAGGCACAACTTTCACAAAAAGATCTAAAAACACCTTTTGGCACACAAAACTCTCAATACTAGCCCTTGCTTCCTTCCCAATGCGCTTTAAAGTTGCACCTCCTTTGCCTATTACCATTCCCTTTTGGCTCTCCTTATGCACAATAATTGTTGCTTTAATATAATGAACATTTGGCTTCTCTTTATAAAGTGTAATTTGCACATCGCTTTCATAGGGCAATTCATCGCTTAAATTTTCAAACACAGCTTCGCGGATTAACTCTTTTACAATTTCTTTTGTTGTATTTGGACTTAAAATTTCAGGATTATAATAATATGGACTTTGCGGCATAAGCTTTGCAAGCACTTCAACCACGCGTTTTAAACTTCCTAAATCTTTGATAGAAATAGGAATTAATGCCTCATAACAATCTTTAAACTTCTCATATTGACGCATTGTTTCAAAAAGTACTTCCTTAGATACAGAATCTATTTTAGTCAAAAGCAAAAGATGTTTCTTGTCTTTTGCCATTTCTAAAAATTCTTTATAATAGCTAATCTTGTCACTCGCGGGCGCTAAAAACAACAAAACATCGCAATCTTGCAAGGCTTGCAAGGCTTCTTTTAACATATATTGATTAAGCAATTTCTCTTGCTTATGAATCCCAGGAGTATCCACAAAAACAATTTGCGTTTCGCCCTCCATTAAAACAAGATGCATTCTTTTGCGCGTTGCGTTTGCTTTATGCGAAACAAGGGTTAGCTTCTCCCCTAAAAGAGTGTTTAAAAAGGTGCTTTTTCCAGCATTTGGACGCCCCAAAACTGCAACAAAACCAGCCTTTGTATTCTCCTCCAAAATGCTTTCCTATAAAATATAACGCGCAATATCAGAATCTGCTACCAAGGATTCCAACTTTTCTTTTACAAGCACTTCTGTGATTTCCACATCTTGACCTTTATAATTCTCCGCTTCAAAGCTAATCTCTTCAATCACTTGCTCTACAACCGTATGCAATCGTCTAGCTCCAATATCTTCTGTCTTTTCATTTGCTACTTGTGAATAATGCGCTAAGGCACGGATTGCTTCATCACTAAAGGATAAACGCACTTCTTCAACGCCTAGCAATGCTTCATATTGACGCAAAATAGAATTTTTAGTTTGGGTTAGAATCTTATACAACGCCTCTTCATCTAGACTATCAAGCTCTACGCGCAAGGGGAATCTCCCCTGTAATTCCGCAATTAAATCACTAGGCTTACTCAGACTAAACGCGCCTGCTGCAATAAATAAAATATGATCTGTTTTAATACTTCCATATTTTGTATTTACCACACTGCCCTCCACAATGGGCAACAAATCTCTTTGCACGCCTTCTTTACTGGGATCTTGGCGTTGGCTACCATTGCCACTAACTGCCACCTTGTCAATCTCATCAATAAAGATAATTCCACTACTCTCAGCGCGCTTTAATCCCTCGTGTTTAATCGCATCTAAGTCTAGTAGTGCCTCACTTGCTTCAACCTTTAAAAGCTCTTTAGCCTCCTTAATCGTTACTTCTTTTTTTGGGCTATCTTTTGGAGAGGCAATAAAGACTTTTGCGATGGTTTCTTGCACCTTTGCAAACTCCGCTGGCATATTTCCATCTTCAATTTCAAAGGTTTTCTTTGGCACTTCTACTTCAATTTTTAAATGATCCATTTCGCCATTTAGCACCTTTTGGCGCATTTTGCTTACTGTTTTTTCATATTCTTCAATTTTCTGCTCACTTGCACCCTTTGGCAAAGGTGGAATCAGTTTTTCTACAATTTTATCTAGCACATATTTTTCAATATCTTGTGTACTTTTGCTTCTATGTTCTTCTTTTATCAAATTAATAGAAGCCACCACTAAATCACGCACCATAGATTCTACATCACGCCCCACAAAACCCACTTCTGTGTATTTGCTAGCTTCTACTTTAACAAAAGGTAGCCCCATAATCTTTGCCATTCTTCTTGCAATTTCAGTTTTTCCAACGCCTGTTGAACCAATCATTAAAATGTTTTTTGGCATTACCTCATCTTGAATTTCTTTTGGCAACTGCAATCTACGATAACGATTGCGCAAAGCAATTGCTACAATCTTTTTAGCGTCCTTTTGACCGATAATATACTCATCCAAATAACTCACAATTTCTTTTGGTGTCATTGCAAATAATTTTTCCACATTCTTATCCTAAAGTTCTAAAATTTTGATATTTTGGTTTGTGTAAATGCAAAGCTCCCCAGCAATCTTTAAAGACTCTAGCACTAAATCTTTTGGCTCTAAATTACTGCCAAATCTATCCATTGCCCTTGCCGCTGAGAGCGCATAATTTCCACCACTTCCAATAGCGGCAATCTTGCCATCTTCTGGTTCTACCACATCACCTGTGCCACTTAGGATAAAAATACGCTCTTTATCAAGTACTATCATCATCGCTTCTAATCGCCTTAAATACTTATCCTTACGCCACTCTTTAGAAAACTCCATCACAGACTTTAGCAAATCCCCTTTTTTGTTCTCTAAAATCCCTTCAAACATATCAAAAAGACTAAACGCATCTGCCGTGCTTCCTGCAAATCCACTTAGGATTTTTCCGTGGTAGAGTGTGCGGATTTTTGTCGCATTACCTTTAAGCACGCAATTCCCAAAGGTAACTTGCCCATCACCTCCAATAACTGCACCCTTTTCACTCTTATAAGCTAAAATTGTTGTTGCATGAAACATTATTGCGCCTCTACATCAACTTTTAAAGTTGCGTGGATTCCGTGTCCTAGCTTGATTTCCACTTCATAAACGCCTGTGGATTTAATCGGACTTTTTAGCTCAATAGTTTTTTTATCAATTTCTATGCGATGCTCTTTTGCTAGGGATTCTGCAATATCTTCTTTAGTGATTGCGCCATATAAAGAGCCATTTGCACCGACTTTTTGCACGATTTTTAGAGTAACTTCTTCAATCTTTTTTGCCGCCATTTCCATTAAGGCTTTTTCTTCAGCAGCCATTTCTGCTGCCTTTTTCTGCTCTGCTTTATAGCGGTTAATCACAGCATTTGTAGCAAAATCTGCTAATCCTTTTGCGATTAAAAAATTCTTTCCATAGCCATCTTTAACTTCGCAAATTTCACCTTTTTTGCCTAAACCTTTGACATCTTGTAATAACAAAACTTTCATCATCTCTCCAAATATCTACAAAGATTTAATAGTAAATGCGGATTTTATCCATTTTTTATTCAATTTAAAATTAAACAAAGCCAAACAATTTTAAATTAATTTTTGTTAATACATATTGTATTTATAAATTTTTATGCTATAATCCCGCTCTAATTTTTAAAAAAGGATTATAATGAGTATCAGCATTTTAGGTTTTCCACGCATTGGAGAACATAGAGAATTAAAGTTTGCATTAGAAAGCTACTGGGCAAATGAGTCTAGCCTTGAAGAGTTAGAATCCCTAGCGCAAAGCCTACGCAAAAAACACTGGGAAGCGCAAAAAGACTTGGATTTTGTTTGCGTTAATGACTTTAGCTATTATGATAATGTGTTGGATTTAGACTACGCACTAGGAGTGAAGCCTAAGAGATTTAAAGACCTTGAAGGCTTAGAACTTTATTTTGCAATGGCTAGAGGACATAAAAATGGTGTCGCTTGCGCAATGACAAAATGGTTTAACACCAACTACCATTTCGTTGTCCCAGAACTTGATATAGATAATAAATACATATTGAATATTGATTTTATCACCAAGCAATACAAAGAAGCCTTGCAATTAGGCTACACTCCAAAGATTTCTCTGATAGGATTTTTCACTTTTTTTCATCTTAGCCATATTGTAAATGGAGAGAAACAAGAAGTTTTTGAACAAGTCAAAACCGCTTATTTAGCACTCATAGACGCTTTAGTTAGTGCATTAGGAAAAGAGATTGTCATAGAGTTTAGTGAGCCAATTTTCGCTTTAGGTTTGGATTTTTTAATTTGTGAGACAACAACACTTAAAAACTTCTACAACACTCTTGTAAAAAAGGGTGTTAAAGCCATTGTTAGCACATTTTTTGAGCATAGCTGTGAAGCTACAGAGATTCTTAGTCAAACAGAAATTTATGGGATCGGACTTGATTTTCTTTATGGGAGCAAAAATTTAAATAGCCTAGACACACTAGCAAAAAGCGGTAAAGCCGTATTTGCAGGAATCATTGATGGAAGAAATATTTGGATTTCAAATTTAGAAGAAAAACTAGCCTTAATTGAAAAAATCACAAAAAAGATTCCACAAAATAAACTCACTCTTACTACTTCTTGCTCTTTACTTCACATTCCTTACTCTAAAAATACGGAATCTAAAATGGATAGCGAGATTCTTTCTTGGCTATCTTTTAGTGTAGAGAAAATTGCAGAATTAAAGCTTTTAAATCAAGTCTTAAAAGACGGAATCCAAAACCACAAAACACAATGGGAGCATTACATCACACTCAATCAAACGCGCAAAAACTCTTTAAAAATCCACAACAAAGAAGTCCAAGCGCGTGCAAATTCCACACAAGAAGCCAAGCGCAATGTGAGCTTTAAAGAACGGATTAAACTCCAACAAGAGATTTTTAATCTCCCTTTACTCCCTACAACCACAATTGGTTCTTTTCCACAAACCAAAGAAATAAGAAACGCAAGAAAAGATTATAAAAGTGGCAAAATCACACAAGAAATCTACACGCAAATCATCAAAGATTACATTAAAGACTGCGTGCAATTCCAAGAAGAAATAGGGCTTGATGTGCTAGTCCATGGAGAGCCTGAACGCAACGATATGGTAGAATATTTTGGAGAGCAGTTAAGCGGATTTGTCTTTAGTCAAAATGGTTGGGTGCAAAGCTATGGTAGCCGTTGTGTTAAACCACCAATTATTTATGGCGATGTTGCAAGATTACAGCCTATGACGATACAATGGAGCGTTTATGCACAAAGCTTAACGCAAAAGATTATGAAAGGAATGCTAACAGGACCTGTTACAATTCTAAATTGGAGCTTTGTGCGCGATGATCTCCCAAGAAGTAGCGTGTGTAAGCAAATCGCACTAGGAATTGCTGATGAGATTAACGACTTGCAAAACGCTAAAATCCGCATTATCCAAGTTGATGAAGCTGCCTTTAAAGAAGGCTACCCACTGCGCAAAGAAAACATTAGAGAATACGAAGAATGGGCGTTATATTGCTTTAGGCTTGCTACTTGCATAGCCTTACCACAGACACAAATCCACACGCATATGTGTTATAGCGCATTTAACGATATTATCAAAACCATTGAAGCAATGGATGCTGATGTTATTACCATAGAAACAGCGCGCAATAGCAACAAACTCTTACGCATATTCCAAGAAGTTGGCTATGATAAGCAAATAGGACCAGGTGTTTATGATATTCACAGCCCTAGAATCCCAAGTGTCGCTGAGATCAAAGAACAAATCCAAGCGATTTTAGAAGTTTTACCCAAAGAACAAGTGTGGATTAACCCAGATTGCGGACTAAAAACGCGCAAATACGAAGAAGTCAAGCCTAGTTTAAAAAATATGGTAGAAGCCACAAAAGAGATTCTACAAAACTTATAAAACTTAACTTGTGTTAGCATCAGCTAGCACAAGTGCATATAAAACCTTTGCGCCGTGTTTTTCTAAAAACTCTTTTGCACTAAGCAAGGTTAAACCGCTTGTTACAATATCATCTACAAGCACGATTTCTCTATCTTTAACTTCACGCTTTAGAATAAATTCTCTAGGATTTTTCTCTCTAAATTTCAAGCTTTTTCCAGCATAGCGGATATTATTGCTTAAATAAAGCGTGCGATACATAGGCTTTAAGCCCACTCCTTTTAAAGAGTGCAAGAAAATCGCATTATGCGCATAACCTTGCTTGCTAATCCTATCATCAATACCTACACCATAGGCATTATAAGCTATTTCTTTTGTTTGCAAATCCTCTAAAACAAGCCTAGATAATTCCTTATAAATCTTACTTCCTAAAACAGAATATTTTGAATGAAGCAAAAAAGAGATGGAATCATAATCAAAAAATCCATAAACTTTAAAGCCCTTTAAATCTCTACAAGTGCGTCTTAAAACTACAAAATCTAAGCAATTCTTGCATAAAACTTTAAAAGAAAATCTCCTGCAAGATAAACAGCGCATTAACTTTGGATAAACTCTACAATTTGCTTTGTTATGGAATCTTGTGGCAAACTTGCATTAATCACAAGCGATTCTATCTTTAAAAACTCCATTGCCTCCTTTAATCTCTCTTGAAGATCTAAAAGATAGTCAATCCCTCTTTGCTCTATCTTATCTCTACCCTTTTGATTTAAGCGATATTCTAGCGTTTGTTTATCAAGTTCTAGCAAAATTGCTTTATTTGGTAGGATATTTTCTAGCACAAAAGCATTAAAAGATTCCAACATTTCCATATCAAAATCCCTTGCATACGCAATCCCAGAGATTAAACTTCTATCACTAAGAATCAGCTTATCTAAATTTGGCGCAATCACACTTGCAAAATGCTCCGCCCTATCGGCTAAAAAAAGCAGCATTTCAGCCTTTGGACTTACAATCTCTGTATTTAGCAAAATCTCTCTTATGTGCTTTCCAAGCGGTGTAGCACCGGGCTCAAAAGTAAAAACTGCATCCTTAAACACTTCTTTTAACCTTGCAACTTGCGTGCTTTTACCTGCTGTGTCAATCCCTTCTAATGCGATATACAAGATAACTCTCCCCATTTTAAACCCATAATATATTCTTTCACACTCTTTGGCACAAGATGCGCAATCTCTCCCTTATGCGCAAAAATGGAGCGCACAACAGTGGAGCTAATAAAGGCATTTTGTAAAGATGGCATTAAATAAATTGTTTCTAATTCTTTATTTAACGAAGCATTTGCATATCCCATTTGCAATTCATATTCAAAATCACTCACCGCTCTAAGCCCACGCACCAAAATCTTAGCCCCTTGCTCTCTAGCAAACTCAGCAATAAGGTTTTCAAAGGAATGCACACAGATTTTTGAAGCGATATTTTGCGATTCCATAATTGCTAAATTTACCATTTTTACGCGTTCATCAAGGCTAAATAAAGGATTTTTTCCGCTGGATTTTGCCACAGCGATAATTAAGCCATCAAAGAGCTTGCAAGCGCGCTCAATCACATCTAGATGCCCATTTGTGATAGGATCAAAGGTTCCGGGATAAATGGCGATTTTTGACATTATGCGTAATTCCAAGCAAGCGTTTTACCAGCAAAAAGTGGCACGATGCCATTAAATTCTTGTGGCACTTCAAAAGGTGCTTTTACAAGCTTTATAATCTTATTAGTCTTTGGCAAATCATAAATACGCCTAGCATTATCACTCACAAAGCTTTGGAGATTTTCTAGTTTGTTATGCTTTTCAAACAACTCCGCAAGCCCAAGCAGTGCTAATGGCGCGCTAAAGATTCCCGCCGCCCCCTTAGCACATTCCTTATTTTCCCTTAAATGTGGCGCAGAATCACTTCCAAAAGAGAATTTAGAATGCGCATTAAGTGCCACTTCAAGCAATGCGTCCCTATCCTTTGGCGTTTTTAAAATTGGCTTGCAAAAATGATGCGGATTTAGCCCACCGCCTAACACATCATCTAAACTTAACGCAATATGGTGTAAAGTTAGCGTCGCAAAGAGATTATCATATTTTTCAACAAGTGCGATAGAGCGATGATCACTTAAATGTTCAAAAATAATCTTTAAGCGCGGAAAAGACTCCGCAAGCTCCCTAAACACAGGGTGAAACTCTACTTCTCTATCCAGTGAAAAACCATTGCTCTCCCCGTGAATACTTAAAAACATTCCAAGCTCTTGGGAAATCTCTAAAATTTCTAAAATCTTATTATCTAAAACCTTACTCACTCCACTCTCACTCCCCGTTGTCGCACCTTTTGGATAGAGTTTTAAAAATACGATTCCAACTTCCCTAGCCTTCTCTAGCACGCTTTTGTTAAGCTCCTCTGTAAGATAAAGCGACATCAATGGGTTAAAGTCGCAATCCCCACAAGCATTTTGAATTCTCTCTTTATAGCTTAAAGCAAGCTCTATACTAGTAATAGGAGGCGTTAAATTTGGCATCACAAGCGCACCACTAAAGTATTTAGCTGTGTATTTTGCAACATTTTGCAACATTTCTCCATCGCGCAAATGCAAATGCATATCATAAGGGGATTGTAATTGTATCATTTAAGATTCCTTTATTTGCTCTAATAATTCCAGTAGGGCGTTTTGGTATTGCTCACACAATTCCTTGCTTTTTGCCTCAAAGCGCGTTACAAGCACAGGCGTTGTGTTGCTAGCGCGGACTAGCCCCCAACCTTCTTCAAACACCACACGCACTCCATCAATGGCGATAATCTCTACGATTTTGGGAAAATTTATAGGCAAGACACTAGGGTTATTCAAAGTTTTCTTTAAGCGTTCAATAATTCTAAACTTCTTTGCTTCTGTGGTTTTTATTTTAATCTCATCTGTAGAATAAAGTTTTGATAAACCCTCTAAAACCTTATCAAACTCCAAGCCCTTAGAATGCAACAACTCAAGCACACGCAACGCCGCATAAGTGGCATCATCAAAGCCAAAGTAGCGATCATTAAAAAATATATGCCCACTCACTTCAAACGCCATATGCGCATTAGTCTCTTTAAGCTTTACCTTAAGATTACTATGCCCTGTTTTATACATTATCGCCTTACCGATTTTATCAATGCTTTCATACATATTTAAAGAGCATTTCACTTCGCCAATTACCACAGGATTTGGAATCGTATTTGCAAAGATAATCGCTAGCTCATCACCCTTATACACCTTATTCCCATTTAGCGTGTATTTCACCACCGCTAGCCTATCCCCATCGCCATCAAAGGCAAATCCGATTCCACCTTTTTGGCAAACTTCTTTATGTAAAAAGCTTAGATTTTTCTCTTCACTTGGATCTGGGTGATGGTTTGGAAAATTCCCATCAGGCTCTAAAAACAGCCCATTATACGCGATCTCTAGTCTATCTAAGATTTTTGTAATCCCAACTCCAGCAATCCCATTCCCACAATCTAAACTAATAGGAATCTCAAATCCCCTTAAATGCGCAAATTCCTTGCAAAGATATTCCACATACAAATCTAGCACATTTAATGCTTTAACCTTGAAATTTGACGGAATCTTTTGTGCAACAAAGTCCCAATCAAGCGCATAAAACTCTTTCTCAAGTGCATAAATTTGTTCCCCAAAAAACGGCTCTTTTAAAAGCGTTATCTTAAACCCATTATATTCTGGCGGATTATGCGAGCCTGTAATCATCACGCTTCCATTTAGTTTTAAACCTTCTTTAAACTCACAATATAAAGAAAAATACGCAACAGGTGTTGGAATCTCCCCTAAACTATAAGGTGTAATTCCACTAGCTAGCACACCTTCACAAAACCAACTAAAAATTTCCCTAGAATGCAAGCGCGCATCAAAGCCAACTCCCAAAGTAGCCCCGCCACGCTTATGCAACTCTTGCCCCACCAAATAACCAATACGCACAACATTTTCTCGCACCAAATCTTGTCCATAAATTCCACGAATATCATATTCTCTAAAAATTGCTAACATTTACTCCCCTTTATTTTAGATTCCAACTTTTTAGTATTTTTTAATGCCTCTTGCAAAACTTCCACACCATCAATAAATAATCTGCATGCTTCTTTTGCATATAAAATCAAATTTTGCGCTAAAAATTCTTCACTCTTTGGGAGCTCAAACACTGTAAAATCAGCAAAATTTCCCGCCTTTAATTCCCCTAGCAAAAAATTGGAATCCAAAAACGCATTGTGTGTTACACTTAACAACAACTCCCTTGCCAAAGGTTCTAAAGGCATATCTGCATAAGCAAAAAGTGCGACTCTTAACTCATCTAAAAGTGATAAGGAATCATTAGAACTCTTACCATCTGTGCCAAGACAAAGCGGAATCCTAGCCTTTTGCACCGCTTGTAAATCCAAGTATTTTCCATTGAGCAAGCGATTTGATTTAGGGCAACTGATAATCTTGCCTTTTTGTGCTTGAATTTGCTCTAAAATCTCCACATTTGCTTCCAAACAATGTGTAAAATATGCACTATCTAAGCCTTCAAATGCGCTTAAAAAATCCTTAGCATTATAAAAAGATTCCATTGTTTTTTTAAAAAATCTTTCATAAAATTCCTTAAAATACCCTCCACTTGATTCTAGCCACTCTCTCTCTGCCTTTGATTCTAAGAAATGCGCACTCACTGGCAACTTCTCTTTTTTTGCCACTTCTAACACTTTTTCTAGCAATTTTGGATGCACAGAATAAGGCGAATGCACCGCGACTGCTGGGATAAAACTCTCACTTTGTTTAGCCTTAGAATCCTTTAAGCGTGCTAAAAAATTTTGGTATAAAAAATCTATTGTCTCTATGCTTGAGCCAATTGCTTCATTAAAATACAGCACGCGCAAAGGCGCATTTGCTAAAATCTCCAAATCAGCCCCATGGCTGGAAATTGCTCCTACAAAGCCCACGCCACTTTTTAGACACTCTAAAATTCCTTGTTGCATAGCACTTTGTAAGTCTTGTGCCATTAAGGATTCTCTATGTATCAAAACACTATCTAACCACTCCCCAAAATCCCCAAACTTCAAAGTTCCTTCATTTTTGCTAAATTCCAAATGCAAATGCAAGTTTGCAAAAGCTGGTGTAATCGCACAAGAGCAAAAATACTCACTCTTAGCATTTTTATATTTAGCACACAACTTGGCATAATCGCCAACTTCTAAAATTTTTTGCGTTTCAAAAAGGATTCCACCTTTTTTGATTACACCAAACTTTTCATCGCATATAACAATAAAATCCGCACCAATAATTTGCAAGCCCTACCCCTTTAAAGGCGTATTTAAATTAATATCAAGTTTATTATAAGGAATCTCGATTCCCTCCGCATCAAAGCGCATTTTTACTTTTTGAAGTAAATCTAATTTTGCATTAATCACTTCACTACTATTTACCCAAAATCTCACCATAAAATCCACACTACTTGCATTTAGCACATCAACGCCAATTAGAGGTTCTGGCTCTTTTAACACAATCTCTTCAGCATTAAAAATTTCCTCTAAAATACTCTTTGCCTTATCCAAATCACTCGTATAAGAGACACTAAAAATTAAATCTAAGCGCCGTGTGGGATTTGCATTCACATTAATAATAGGCGCTGAAACAATCATAGAGTTTGGCAAAATCACAAGTTGATTGTCTAAAGTTGTGATTTTTGTTTGAAACAAATTCACTTCTTGCACTCTCCCTGTAATGGAATTTAATGTAACAACATCTCCTTTTCTAAATTGCTTTAACACTACAATCAAGATTCCACTTGCTAGATTTGACAAAGAATCTTTAAGCGATAAACCAATTGCTAAGCCAGCTGTTCCAAGCACTGCGATAATAGAAGTTGTCTTAACACCTAAATTTGTAAGGGCTGTAATAATTGCTAATACAAATATCCCCACAAACGCAACATTTTTTAAAAATCCCGCTAGCGTTTCATCCTTTGTTGCCTTAGCAATCAACTTTGCAATATATTTTGAAAAAACTCTAGCCACATAATAACCAATAATTAAAATAAAAAACGCACTCACAATATTAGGTAAAAACCCAAAAAACCAAACAACAAACCTATCCCAAACTAATAAAAATTTCTCTTCCATTTTATTCCTTAAAATACAACTTCTTTACCGCCCACAAACACACGTTTGACCTGTCCGTGAATAATAGAATCGTAATAAGGCGATTCTATATTACTCACCACACTTGTTTCTTTTGGATTAAACAACACCAAATCCGCATCATAACCTTGCGCAATGAGTCCCTTATTTGCAAGTCCTAGCACATTTGCAGGATTAAAACTTAAAATCTTGCTAAACTCACTTAAGGTTAAGTGTTCCATTTTTACCAAAAGTGTATAACAAAGCCCCATAAAACTTTCAATCATATCCACGCCAAATGCTGCTTCTTCAAAAGCCAAATCCTTTTGTGCTAAGGATTTTTCAGATTGCAAAGAAGTAAGAAGAGTAATTTCTCCCTTTTTTACACTTTTAACCAACGCTTTACGCGTAGATTCTGACTTCAAGGGGGGCTTGATTTTAGCAGCAGTGTTGTAATTATTGCAAAGTGTTTCTGTGAGTATCAAATGGTGGATTGAAGTTTGTAAATACAACTCCGACTTTTGCTTGGTTGCAACCTTTAATTGTTGGATTATCTCTACACTTCTTTGTGTCGCAAGCCCCAAGAATACCGCTTTAACACCCATAAATCGTGCTACTTCAGCCATTTGTGCCACTTCTTTTGTCTCACTTAAAGTTGGAATAGCTGGTAATCCCAACACCGATGATAACTCCCCATCATTCATCACGCCATTTGCACTAAGGGATTCATCTTCGCACACAAAAAACATTGGCACATCAAACATCAAGGCAAACTCACACGCACGCCTTAGCAAATTCCCATCTGTATTTGATTTTACAAAAATTCCTTTTGCACCCTTTTTATAAAGCATTGCAAGCTCATTTAGTGCATTTTCGGATTCCGTATTTATTGCTTCAGAAATCCCTATAATCTCTGCTTTTAACTCATCTTTAATAACATTTAACAATTCCAAGCCTAACTCACTACTTAAAGTTGGCTTACAATCTGGCATTAAAAGAGCCTGTGTGATTCCACCTTTTGCAGCTTTTTGCGAGAGTTTTAATAGATTTTCTTTGCTTAAGATTCCATTACTAACGCGTGTATTTAAATCAATTGCACCGGGCAATAAAACAAGATTTTCCGCTTCTATAATCTCTTCATTTTCTTGCGGCAAAATGCTTCTATCAACTTGTGCTATTTTATTTCCTTTAATACGCACATCACCCTTTTGCTCTCCATTTGCGTCACAAATCATCGCTCCTCTAATAATCATAACACACCCTTAAACTTAATAAATTTGGCAATTATTACAAATTCCAAGCTAAATTTTAATTAAACACACATTATCTTAACTTTACAAAAAAGTCTATCAAACTCCCATAATAAAGCTATTTTGTTAATCCTCCAAATAATATTCTATTGTAGAAACTACACGCACATTTTTAATATATGGCGTATTTTTATCTCTATTTGTAATACTAAACTGCCCTTGTGTAGCCCTTTTTATCTTACCTAGCTGACTTTCAGAATCCTTAGCAAACTTCATTGCTGCTTCCCTAGCATTCAGCGTTGCTTCCTCAATCATCTGTGGTTTAATCGCATTTAATCCTGTGTAAATATATTCCACTTCATAATCATCAATCTTAATCACAACACCATCCATTCCAAGCTGTGAAATCTCTTCCAACGCCTTTCTACCAAGTGCCACTTCTTTGGTATAAAGCAACACGCCTCCAACACCTGCATAACGATAAGTTACATTTTGATTTCCACCATATAAATCCCCAAGCTTATCATTAACAATAGGCGGCGTAAAGGTAATATCTTTTTTATCTAAGCCAATTTGTTCCAAGAATGTAGAAACCCTTTGTGCATCACTTTCTAAATCCTTATATAAGGCGTTTAAATCATTATTTGCACGCGTAAATTTAATTGGAAGTATCATTACATTAGCTTGCACTTCCTTCTCACTTAAACCCTTAACAACAACGCTCCGTTCACCTGCTTTAAAGCTTTTCATTACTCTATCTGCACTAAAGCCCAACACAATACTACTAACGACTAATGCCAATCCTAAAAGTATCGCACCAATTTTATCCATTCTCTACCTTTCTTAAATTTTTAGATTCCAACTTTTGGAAATTTTACACATATTCTACCTAGAAATCCCTAACTTAAACTTGAGATTTTCAATGATTTTAAAGATAAAAGTGGTATCCCCGACGCGATTTGAACGCATGGCCTCACGATTAGGAATCGTGTGCTCTATCCAGCTGAGCTACGAGGACAAGAAGTTAAGAAATAGTGATAATGCTCCGCAAGGGGAGCAAAAAGAAAGAATTACTTTTTGCCTTTTTTAGCAGCGGCAACTGCGTCTTTAAGACCTTTTCCAGCTTTGAATTTTGGAACAAATTTATCTTGAGTTTTGTATTTTTTAGTAGTGCCAGGAACTGTTCCTTCTTTACCTTTTTGAAGAACTGTTTCAAATTTACCAAAGCCTACAAGCTCGATACTTTCTTTTTTTGCAAGTGCTTTTTCAACAGCAGCTGTAAATGCACCAATTGCTTTTTCTGCATCTTTTTTTGTTTCAAATTCTCCGACTTCTTTTACTAAGTCAACAAATTCTGATTTGTTCATTGCGAACCTCCACATAGATTTAGTTTAAAACGCACTATTTTAGCATACTATTTATGTTTTTCAAGGCTTTTAGGTAAAAAATTCTTAAATTATTGCTTTTTCTACAAATATTTCAATAAAAAGCATTATATGGACTTGTAAGGAATTTTCAATTAGTATTTATACTAATTATTTAGAAATTCTCAAGGAGATAAAAATGGCACTAAAAGTTGCAGTAAATGGAACAGGGCGTATTGGCTTGTGTGTGAGTAAAATTTTAGGAGAACGCAGCGATTTGGAGCTTACGGCAATTAACACAACAATGCCCATTGATACACTTGTGCATTTGCTAAAATACGATTCTGTGCAAAAAAATAGTGCGGTTGAAAAACTTAACGAAAATACAATTAGAATTGGAAATCAAAATAATATCCAAATTACCAGCACGCGCGACATCAAAGAAACGCATTTTGGAAAATATGGCGCAGAACTTGTGATAGAATGCACAGGAGCTTTTAATGATTTAAATAAGGCAAATGCGCATCTTTATGGTGGGGTTAAGCGCGTTGTTATCTCCGCTCCAGCAACAGATGTTCCGACCTTTGTTTATGGCGTTAATCACAAGCAATATCAAGGTGAATCCGTAATTTCAAATGCAAGTTGCACCACAAACGCTTTAGCACCTATCGCAAAAGTCTTACACGAAAATTTCACAATCCAAAGCGGCTTAATGACAACAATCCACAGCTATACAAACGATCAAAATCTGCTAGACTCTAAACATAAAGACTTGCGTCGTGCAAGAGCAGCTGCACTTAATATGATTCCAACTTCAACAGGAGCAGCAAAAGCAATTGGACTTGTAATGCCAGAGCTCAAAGGCAAGCTAAATGGCTTTGCAATCCGTGTACCAACACCAGATGTGAGTGTGGTAGATTTAACTTGTGTTACTCAAAAAGCTGTCACGAAAGATTCCATTAATGCTGCCTTTGAAGAAGCAAGCAAGACGACATTTAAAAATTTAATTTTAGTGGATAATGAAAAGCGTGTTTCAGGAGATTTTATCGGCAGCACTTATAGTAGCATTTTTGTTCCAGATTGCACTGTAGTTGTCAATGATAATCAGCTTAAAGTTGTTGCGTGGTATGACAATGAATGGGGCTATTCCACACGCTTAGTAGATATGGCATACTTTGTAGGACAAAGCATTTAATGTTAAATCTATCAGACACTTATAGAGATTTTTCACAAGATTATTCTAATCTTTTTATAAAAGATAATTTAGATTTATTTTTTCAAAAAGTCTTAGTAGAGCGTAATAGCCAATTAAGTGGCTATTACGATTTACCCTTTAAAGACAACCAAGAAATCTTTGACTATTTAGAATACAATACAAAGTTTTTAGAGTCCATTACAAACATTATTATTGTAGGAATTGGTGGAAGCTCGTTAGGCACAAAGGCGATTGATACCCTACTTTCCCACCAAAACAATCGCAAAAAAATCAAATTGCGCTTCTTGGAACACACAGATCCCATTATGATACAAAAAGACTTGCGTCGCGTAAAATATGAAGATACACTTTTTATCGTAATTTCAAAATCCGGTCTTACCGTTGAAACCACTTCGCTTTTCAAATACATTCTAACGCGCTTTTCTTTGCTTAAAAGTGATAGAAAAAATCATTTACTTGCCATAACTGATTCTAACTCCCCCTTGCAAAAATGGTGCCAAAAAGAAAGAATCCAAAATATTACCATTTCCCCAAATATAGGTGGAAGATTCTCTGTTCTAAGTGCCGTAGGATTGTTACCTCTAGCAATTTTAGGCTACGATATTAAAAAGATTTTGCAAGGCGCAAAGCAAATTAATGATGATTTTTTTATAAATCGTAAAGATAATATTCTAAAAAAAGCACTTTTTCTTGCAAAAAATGAAACAACATATCCTATCAATGTACTGTTTTCTTATAGTAGCGTTTTTCGGCATTTTAATGCCTGGTATGTGCAACTTTGGGGAGAATCATTGGGAAAATTAGATACCCATCAACAAAAACGTGGATTAACGCCTATTGCATTAATAGGAAGCATTGACCAGCATTCTTTCTTACAACTTATTATGCAAGGACCAGCAAATAAAACCATAACTTTTTTAAGCGTAGAGAATCTCTCTCAAAAGCCCTTATATATTCCAGATATTAGCCTTGAAGGCTTAGAAGAAACAGATTTTGTCAATCAAACTTCTTTTAATCAACTCTTAAAACTACAATGTATCTCTACAAAAGAAAGTGTTATCTCCCAAAATGTTCCTGTAGATTCCATTGTTTTAGACTCCTTAAATGAACAAAGCGTTGGTGCGCTTGTGTTTTATTATGAATTACTCACTTCTTGCGTAGGAATTTTGTTACAAATTGATACATATAATCAACCCGGTGTTGAGTTTGGGAAAAAGATATTAAGAGAAAAATTTACACACTCTTAAACTTTTTTTCATTTTTTTTACCATTTTCTACACCACTTGCTACAAAAAATCTTACAATTAACACAAATCTAAAACACAAAGGCTAACTTATGGGATTTATTCAAAGCATTAAAGATAAAGCAAAAGCCAATCCAAAAACCATCGTTCTCCCAGAAACAGGAGATTTACGCACGCTAGAAGCCGCACACACCGCGCTAAAGGAAGGAATCGCAAAGATTATTTTAATCGGTGATGAAAAAGAAATTAAAGCGCGCGGAAATGGGCTTGATTTAAACAAGGCAACTTTTATTGATCCTAGAAGTTGTGATTCACTAGATTCTTATGTAGAATTGTTTGTAAAACTTCGCGGACATAAGGGTTTAAGTGAGTCTTCTGCACGCGCATTGTTACTAGAAAACCCCTTGTATTTTGGCGTAGCACTTGTAAAAACAGGCGTTGCTAATGGAATGGTGGCAGGTGCTGTTAATTCCACTGCTGATGTCTTACGCGCTTCTTTACAAATTCTAGGAACAAAAAAGGATTCCAAACTTGTTTCAGCTTTTTTCTTAATGGTTGTTCCAAATTGTAACTATGGAGAAAATGGAATCTTTATTTTTGCCGATAGTGGTTTGGTGCAAAACCCAAATCCCCAAGAGCTAGCTTCTATTGCGATTGACTCAGCAAAAAGCTTTGAATCTCTCGTGGGTAAAGAAGCAGTTGTTGCAATGCTCTCACACTCTACAAAAGGAAATGCGAAGCACCCTGATGTGGATAAGGTAATTGAAGCCACACAAATTGCAAAAGCACAAGCCCCAAATATCGCTATTGATGGAGAGTTTCAACTAGATGCGGCGATTGTTCCTAGTGTTGGTAAGTCTAAAGCCCCAGATAGCACGATTGCAGGAAGAGCGAATGTTCTTGTATTCCCAGATTTAGATGCAGGAAATATCGGCTACAAACTTGTTCAAAGGCTTGCAAATGCAGAAGCCTATGGACCAATTACCCAAGGAATTGCAGGAGCGGTTAATGACTTATCGCGCGGTTGCAGCAGTGAAGATATTGTAGGCGTGATTGCTATCACAGCCTTACAAGCACACCAAAACTAAAGGAGAAAAATATGGATGTTTTAGTAATTAATTGTGGGAGTTCATCTCTTAAATATCAACTTATCAATACACAAACAGAAGAAGTGCTAGCTTCTGGGATTTGCGATAGAATTGGAATTAAAGGTGGACAGTTTAGTTACAAACCAAAAGATGGCAGTAAAACAACGCAAAATGTGGAGATGCCAGATCATGAAGTTGCAATAAAGCTTGTGCTAAATGCTCTTGTTGATCCAAAAGATGGAATCCTAAAATCTCTTGATGAAATCAAAGCAACAGGGCACAGAATTGTGCACGGCGGAGAGCATTTTACAGAATCTGCACTTGTTAATGATGAAGTTATCCGTCACATTGAAGAGTGTGCTGACTTAGCCCCACTTCACAATCCAGCACATTTACTTGGAATTCGTGCTTGCCAGCATTTAATGCCAAATAAACCTATGGTTGCAGTCTTTGATACAGCCTTTCACCAAACGATGCCACCTCGTGCATATATTTATGGTTTGCCTTATGAATATTATGAAAAATACAAAATCCGCCGCTATGGATTCCACGGCACAAGCCATAGCTATGTTTCTAAAAGAACAGCAGAATTTTTAGGGATTCCTTTAGAAAATTCCAAAATCATCACTTGCCATTTAGGTAATGGCTCAAGCATTTGCGCAATTGAAAATGGAAAAAGCATTGATACAAGTATGGGTTTGACTCCACTTGAAGGGCTTGTGATGGGAACAAGAAGTGGAGATTTAGATCCAGCAATCATTGATTATATCGCACAAAAAGAAAATCTAAACACAAAAGAAGTCATCAATATCCTAAACAAAAAATCAGGTGTGCTCGGAATCTCAGGGATTTCTAGCGATTTTAGAGATTTACTAGCCGCTGATGAAGAAGGGAATTTAAAAGCCCGCTTTGCAAGAGAAGTTTTTGCCTACCACGTGGCAAAATACATAGGCTCTTACACAGCAGCATTGACAGGTGTTGATGCTATTACATTTTGCGCAGGCGTAGGTGAAAATGCAAAGTTTATTCGCGGAAAGATTGTTTCACATCTACAATTCTTAGGAATTACACTTGATGAGAAAGCAAACCTTGAGACAATTGGCAAAGAGGGAATTATCTCTACAAAAGATTCCAAGGTTAAAGTTTGCGTTATTCCTACTAATGAAGAACTTATGATTGCACGCGACACGCGTGCCTTAGTTGCAGGAAAACATTTATAAGCCATACTCTATTCACTAAGCTTTTAAGTCATAGCCTAGACTAAAAGCTTAGCTCTAAAATTTTTCATTAATCTACAAAATATGCTTTAATGATATAACCGCGTTTGTCTTGAAGTTGCAAGCTTGGACCTTCAAAAATAGTGGCATTTGGAATTTTTGCATTAATTGCATAAATTGCATTCCAAGCTCTAAAACTCGCTAAACCTTCTTGCTTCAGCTCTGGAGAAAGCCCACGATAAGGATTGATATCCACAACTCCTTGCACTTCAAAGGCAACTACACGGTTATCATTTTGCAGCTCTTTATCCACTTTTGTGGCAAGAGAAAGCAGACAATTCTTGGGAATATCCCAACTACCAATCTCCATAGCAAAACATTCAGCGATAATTTGCTGTTTTGGTTTGATGGTATAGCGGAGTTTTTGCATAGTGTTTTGCCTAGAATTTTGGATCTCCTGAACAGAAACATTTAAACCATTAAGGGAATATGCAAGTTTTTCTAATTCGCGCTCTTTTTGGTAAAGTGCTTCTTGTAAGCGCCTAATCTCATCGTCTTTTGCATAAACTGTGCGATTGGCATTTGAAGTAAAATTGGAATCCAAAATAGGATCTTGTGCCATTCCTAAAGAAGTTTGCGCTTTAAAGAGCAGCGCCTGTCCGCTAGGCTGACTTAAAAAATAATACCCCCCACCCAACACTAGCGCAATTAATACAATAATAAGTGCCAAAAGCGGCAAGAAGCGACTATGATTTACAGGATCTTCTTTTGTAGCTTTATGTATATTCTCTGTGGAATCCAACTTAGAATCTGTAATTTTAGATTCCATATTTTGTGGTGTTGTTTCAGACATTTTCACTCCTTATGCAACGCGTTTAAAATTAGATTTTATATTTTCATATGCTTCATTGATTAAACGAAATTTTTCCGCATAACCTTCAATGATTTTTTTATCTTGCCCATAAACATTATCGGGATGATAGGTTTTTACAAGTTCAATATAGCGATTTTTCACGCATTCAAAATCATCATTATAGCCACAACCTAAGATTTTATAGCTTTTTTTAAGAAGTTTTTCTTCTTTTGTTAAATATTCTTCAAAACATTCAAATGTATTGCGTGCTTTAAAGGTTTCATAATCAAAATCCAAAACAATATTATGGATAACTTTTTGAGAAAGCATACTAATTAATTTTTCCCAAAAATAAGGACTAGAAGATTCCAAAAATACTTCCTGTTTAGTATAACTTAACAAAAACTCCTTAAAAATTGAACTTAAATAGCGTCTAGCGAGACGATTTGGGCGATTTAACCTTAAGCAAACCTGTGCATTATTAAAAGAGCTGTGAATAATCTGCAAAGAAACAATAACATGTTCTAACACCGCACGATTTTCTATCATTTTTATACGGATAGGAAGATAACTGCTATCAATAATGCTCTGAAAATTCGGATTTCCTTTTTTGGCATCATCTTGCATTGCTACATGGTATGCCCAATTTAGAAAATAGTCCTTCTTATAGCGCTCTCCATCATCTAAGATAAGCACAGAGTTTGAAAGACGATACGCTTTGGAAAAATGTTTGTAGGCAAAATCCACAGCACGCCTTAAAAACTGCGATTCTCTTTCAATGCTAATTTGAATGTATGGCTCTAAGAGCTCTACCTTCATTGCCTTCCTTTTGTTTTTGATTTCCTACTTGTTAGCACTTTGCCATTTATTAAAACTTAACAAAGCAATTTTGATTCCATTTTTAAAGCGCAAGAATTTGCAAGCGGATCTCCTTTAAATTTTGTGTAATTTTATCTATTTCTTTCTTAAGAGCAAAAGAAGTTTTTGCAATCAATTGAGTTTTGGAATCTATAGTTTGTTCTGTGTGCTCTAAAAATTGTGAATATGCTTTATTTAAAGAATTCATTGGACCAAAAAGTCGTGCTTGAAATTGTTCAAAACAAAAGGCATCGTTGAGTATTTCGCGCACATTTTCAAGTGTTGGAACAAACAGAGAAAATTCCTCTTGATTTTCTTGATGTTTGGTAATGGCATTTTTAATTTTTAAATCAAGGCGTGCAAGCGTTAAATCAATAGCGTTATCATAATTTAGGGATAAAAAATTACTAAGCACATTAAGTTCGCTTTGCAAGAAAGAAGTGGTAATAAGGGCATTTTTATTAAAATCTGCCAAAACATTTTCATAACAATGCTGAGTAAAATAATGCAAATCTTGCAAAGCTTGACTTTGAGGAGCTACAAGATAGAACTCTAGCAATCTTGGTGTAGAATCCTGCCAAAAAAAGACTTTTTGTGAAAGTGCATTGATATTTTGAAAAATGGATTCCACAAATAAATCTAAAAAATTTTTAATTTTTACACTCATTGCTTTATAATCTTTTACAAATTGAGTATCTTGATTCTGTAGAGCAATTTTAATTTTTTCTAAAGGTAAAAATGTAACTTCTTTTTCTTGTATTTTGGGTTTTGTCCCCAAAAAAGTTTTTGCGTTTGTATGAAAAGTAATACTCTGCTTTTCTAGGGAATTAAAAATTTTTTGAGCAAGATTGTCAAGCAAAACATCTAGGCTTAAATAGAGTGCATTAAAAATTTTTTGCTCTTTTTCTTTAGAAACAAAGCATTTTTGAAAAAACTCTGTGCGGCTTTTTTGTAGAATGTTTTGAATATTTTTGTAGCTTTGGTTGATTTTATGATATTGCAAATGCAAGCGAATATGCATTTCCTTTAAACGCTTTAATGCGCTATGTGATTTTGCAATACTAGCCTTTGGTTTAATAGTTTGATTGAAAAACTCAAAAACTAAAGGCATATTAGACTCTCGCATTAAAACTTCAAAATTATTTTGAAGTAGAGTTTTAGAATTAATTTTCTCACTGGTATCTATGTAAAGTTCTTTAAGTTTCTGCAAAGATTCTTTGGAGTTTAGATTAGAATCATTACGCTTTAAGGCAATATCTTGAATACTATGCGCCAAGCTTAAAAGCGTTGTTTCTAAGAATTTTTCTGCGGTATTTGATCTTGCCTTTAGGGCAAGCCTTGCAGAGATTGGAATCACATTGGCAAAAATCCCTTCAAATGCTGCTTTTGCGTATTCTACACTAGTTTGGATTTCTTTTTCATTTTTTAGACGATCTTTTTGATTAAGAACACATAGGCTCTTTTGGGAAAAATGGCTACTAAATTCTTTCAAGAGTATTTTTTCGCTATTTTTTCCTGCATTATCAATAAGTGTTAACCAAATAATTCCATCGACTTGATCTAACATTTTTAGTGTAATGTGTGTATCATCTGAATTTTGAGAGTTAAATCCTGGTGTATCTAGAAAGTTAATTTCCTTTAAAAGTAAAATGGGAGCATAAAGACAAAAATAGTCAATATTTTTAGAATTTTCACGCGTAAGTTTATGGAGAAATTCCACATTTTGCAATACTTTGCTACCATCTTTGTAAAGAATTTCTAAAATATAATCCTCTCCATAGCAAATTTTACATACTTTTGAAGTAATAGGCGTAATGCCTGTTGGTAAAATATCCTGTCCTAAAAGCGCATTTAAAAAAGTGCTTTTCCCGCTTGAAAATTGTCCAATAATGGCAATTTGCATAGGTTCAGTGATCTTTTGTTCAAGCTGTTCAAAAAAGCCTAGAGTATAATCGTTTGGATTGAGCGTATTTTGACAATTTACAATAAGTTTTTGCGTAGATGTTTTTTGGGCAAATTTTTCTTGCAATGCAATACAATCTTTGATATAGGATTTAAGCATTTTTTTTCCTTGTGGCATAGTATTGTAGCATTTCACATTCTTTAATTTGTGCTTTTAAAAACTCAGAAATCTCTAGAAGGATTTTCTCTCTTTGTTTTTTTTGATTTGTATTTAAATCAAGATTGCTTAAGGCACTTTGCAAAATATTTTCTTTAGATTGCAAATCCAACTCTAATTGTTCTTTTGAAGAATCTAAAAGATTTGCAAAATATGTGATGTATTTATTTTTAATTTCATTACTTTCAGCCATCAATGATTCAATGAAATCTAAAAATCCTTCTTGAAAATCTTCTTGGAGTGCAAGCCTTAAAGCATCTTGCTTGTTTTTATTGAATGTTTCAGCACTCTTTAATACTCTAGTTAGAATCTTAAGTTTAGTTTTTTGCAAAAGTGTTGGATTTAAATAGAGATTAAAGTTTTTATTTTGTGAAGTTATACTTTCATTATCTAATGTAATATTCTCCAAATATGTTTGGATTTGCAAGAAAAGTTGAGAGATTTTTTTTATTAAACTTTGCGCGCTAAAGCGTAAAATCTCACTCAATGTGTCCTTTAATCCAAAATCCAACAAGTATTCTAGGCGTTGCTTGCTTGGGATTTTACCTTTTTCATATTCATAAATAATATCAGAAAATACGCGTTCTCCTAAAACTTCTTGTGCTTTTTGAAGTTTTTGATGGAGCTGGTTTTGCAGTGTGATAGAAAAATCTTTAAGCTGTATCGTCGCAGAATCTAAAGCATTTTTAGCAGAATTTAGAGCATTTTGACTCTTTTCTTTTTCTTGCTTAGCCTTTGCAATTTGTCCTTTAACCTCATCTTCTTTAGCAAACAACAAACTTTGCTCTAAGGCGATAGAATTTGAAATATTTTGATATATGCGTTTAAAGCCTTGCGCGCATAGATAGATAATATCTTTTGCTTTTGTGCTATTTTTACCAAGTAATGTTTGATTGAGATAATCTATTAGGGCTTGAAAGTTGGAATCTTTTAAGGTATAGCCTAACTCTCTGGCTTTACTAGGATCGCTTTGGCAAACAAGTGCTGGATAACTAGCTAATGTGATAAAATCAAGGCGATCAAAAAGAATTTCTATCTCTTCATCTTGTGCATCTTTGGTCTCTTTCAAAGAAGCTTTAATACTCTTTTTTAAACTCTCTTTTGTATAAGCCAATACAGCTTCTAATTCATTTTTTTTCAGTAAATCTGCGTGTGTTAGCACAATCAAGATTCTTGATAAATTGGCATTTTGTAAAGTTTCTACAATAAAATCCCTATCAATTTGCGTAGCACTTTGTGAAGCATTCATTGCGTGAATTAGCAAGTCGCATTTTGCTAAGTATTTTCTAGTAATTTCTTCGCGTTGGATTATGGGATCATCAAGTCCTGGAGTATCCACAATTTCTACATTATTTTTTAAAAATTCTAGTGGAGTATAAAGTGTAGTTTCTTTGATGAGACTGCAAAGTTTACTTGGATAATTTGCGGAGGTATATTTAGGAAGCTCATCAATACTAATTTCAAGTCTTTGCGTAGAATTCTGCACAAAAGTCTCTAAACACTTATGAAATTCAGCATCACTAAGGAGCGTATTAAGTGTAGTTTCATCCATTGTAGATTTTAAATCCTGCCATTCTTGCGTATTCCAAAAGCTTACACTCACACTTGTAGTTTTGGCGTATTTAAGAAGCGTTAGGCTTGCTGTTTCTGGAATCGTGGAAGTTCCTAGAATTTCCTTGCCCAAGAGTGCATTTAAAAGCGTGCTTTTCCCAGAGCTTAAAACACCTGTAATTCCAAGCGAAAAATGTTGATTTTGCACTTTTTGCAAAAGAGCTTCTAATTGAGTGAGATTTGGAAGTAAATGTGCAAAGTTTTGCGTAATACATTTTTTTATGACTATTTGTTGAGCTGTTAGTAATTTAAAACTTTCACCTAAAAAGTCCTCTAATAGTGCTTTTGGAGCTTTAAAGATGGAATCTTTTTTTGCTTGTTTTGGGTTTTGTATAATTTCAGTATTAATTAGTGCATTAAAATGGGAGTAAATAGGATCCAGAAGGATACTTTTAGTTAAATTTTTATGCTTTAAAATTTCAAGGTTTGAGAGTGTTTTTTTTAAAAGTTCTTGCGTAGTTTTTGGATCTTTAAAAAAAGCGTTTTGCAAATTTAAAAGAAGTGTGTATTGCACCTGCATAATACCTTTAAAGCTTAAAGTTTTGCAATATTTTTCACAGAGCTGTTGAAGTATTTCACTCTGCCAAAATGTATTAAAACCTTGTGCATCAAGACTAAAAAAAATCGCTAAGATTTCATCTGCTTTACCCTGCTCTAAAATGTGTAAATTTCCCAGTGGCATTATTTCCTTAAAATATTCTTGGAAATTTTTTTGAAAAGACTCTTGTAATTGATTTTGCAAAAGATTTTGCTCCATTAAACTCCTTTAAAAAATTTTACGGCACATATAAAATAACCACGCACTACCAAATAAAACTCCGCTTAATACAAAACATAAAACTTCCCACCCAAAAGCATTATAAAAATAACTAGGCAAAGTCGTTCCACAAGTCCCCCCTGTGTAATAAAATGTCAAATACAGCCCATTTGTAATACCTTTTTTATCCTTTTGCAAGCTATTCACAAAGCCCGAAAGAACGGAATGCACAATAAACATACCAATACAAATAACAAATACAGAAAAAAACATCCACCAAAAACCTGGAATCAGCATTAAAAGCGGTGCTATTCCAAAAATTACAAAACCAAAAATAATTGCATTTAATGCACCCTTAGAGATTTTTACAATAAAGCTTGCAAGAAGTGCAGTAATAATTCCAATAACATAACCTGTATATAAAAATCCAATTTCAGCACTAGAAATATTTGGATAAACAGCTTTGATTTCAAAAGGCATTAAATTTAGTGCACCCTGAAAGCAAAATAATACCAAAAATGCACCCATATATAAAAGAGCATAGCGTTTATCCATCAGAAAATCTAAAAATATTTTTGGTGTAATTTTTGAGCTATTAATCTTATCGCTTTGGGGAATACGAGAAGACATTAATGCGACACTTAAAGTTGTAACTCCCAAAAGCAGAAAAGTAACCTGCCAAGAAAATAAAGAAGTGGTTACTCCACTTCCAATGCGCGAAATAGCTCCACCAAAAACAGTAGATGCGACATAAATGCTAACATATTTTTGAATATTTTTAGAGTCTAAGCGTGTAAGTATTGTAAGAGCTGCCGTTAAAGCCGCTGGAATCATTAAGGATTCTAAAATACGCAATAACAAAAAAGTGCTATAACTTTGACTTAAGCAAAGTAGGCATTGAAAGATTCCAATGCAAGTTAGTGCAAATGTCAAAATAAAGCGCGTATCAAACTTTTCTAGCAAATATCCATATGCAATTGGTGAAAAAGCAAGCGCCAAAAGCGTAACAGTAGTAAAAAGTGTCACTTGAGAAATTGAGATTTCAAAAATCTCTACAAAAAGTGGATGAATAGGTTGAGTAATATAAATACTAGAAATTGTAACAATTGCGCTTAACATAACAACAAGCAGAGTGTAGTTTTTCAAGCAGACAGTCCTTGAGTTTGCGATATACTATTCTAAGACAAAAAAATTAAAAATATTTTAAATTATCAAGTAAAAATTATTTTTACTTTTAATTAATTTATTTTTTTTTAAAATTCTGTTCTTAAGCTAAAACTTTGGAGTTATTATGTGTAGAATTTTTATTTTCTTAATACCATTTTTATTTATTATGGGTTGTGCTTCTAAGAGTGATGAATTGGGGATTGGAAAATCTCCAATTCCTCCTGCTGATTCTAGAAAACAAGTTACATTGGTTCAAGGACCTAACTTATCAAAAAAACTGATGCGCCCAAATACAGATAAAAATGACAACCACACTCCTACAGAACATACAGAGCTACTTTTGTTAGCTGGAAATGGAGGAGGCTTTAGAGAGAATGTTTCGGATTTATTATCTATTATGAGTCCTGAGGGTGGTGTTTTGACTCTTTGGGCATTAAATGTTGGAAACTGGGTATGGGGGTATTCGCTTATTGATAGCCAAGATTTTGGTGGGGCTAGGATTTGGCGGATTTTTACTAAAGCTGATGGCAGCGCAGCGATACAAAATGCCAAAGAAGGCACTTGCTTAAGTGCATACAGGAATGGTGTAATTCATAATTATTGCAATATGGAAGATCCTGCTCAGTTATGGAAATTTAATCTTTTTGATAATCAAGCTGTGCAAATCCAAAATGTAGCAACCAAACAATGTTTGCAAACGCCAAGCAATCAAGCTACAAGATTTTTTAGCATTTTTCTAACAGATTGTGTGCAAGGAGGCAGACTAAATAGTGATCAACAATGGTTTATTACTGCGCCCCCTCTTCAAGCTGGCGTTGTTTTTAGCACAGATGGAAGATAAGGAATGAAACAATGAAAATTATTGCATTAATATTTTTAAGCTTTAGTCTGCTTTTTGGCAGAATTGAAGATTATATCGTTGGCACTTGGAATCTACAAGGTTCTTCTGCTAGCACAGAAAATAAGTGGAATGTCAGTGTTAGACAACTAATCACTGGAGACAATCCTGTAAATATCCTAATGGTGCAAGAAGCAGGCAGAGTGCCTGCCACTGCTAGACCCACAGGCAGGGTAATCCAGCCAGGTGGCACACCCATTGAAGAATACACTTGGGACTTAGGCACGCGTTCAAGACCAAATTCCGTGTTTATCTACTATGCAAATATTGATGTGGGAGCTAGGAGAGTAAATCTAGCAATTGTGAGTGCCAGACAAGCCGATGAAGTGTTTGTAATCCGTCAAGATAGAATTGCTGCTGATGTTTCACGCCCTGCAATTGGAATTAGAATCGGTAATGATGTGTTTTTTAATATCCACGCTTTAGCAAGTGGAGGTGGAGATGCGACAGCTTTAGTAACGGCAGTGCATGATACATTTATCACACGCCCAGAATTAAGCTGGATCATAGCCGGAGATTTTAACCGCGATCCTGCAAGCTTGCAATCTGGGCTTGATACAAGGATTACAAACCATATACGCATTGTTACACAAAATTCTGCCACACATTTCAGTAGAGGTGCCGCCAATAGGATTTTGGATTATGCGGTGGTGGGGAGAAGCTCTAGCGATAGAAGAGCATTGACTTTGCCTGCTATTACTGCACTTTTAATGGCAGCAAGCGTGCGTTCGCATTTATCATCAGATCATTTTCCTGTCCGTTTTGGCAATTTCAAATAGTTAAAGGAATAGTATGAAAAAAATATTAATAGTTTTAATGCTTGCACTTAATATCTATGCAGATGATCCAGAGTTGCCTGATTTTGTAGAATTTACAACGCCAGTTTCTATAAGAAGCGCATTTTCTGGAGATATTGTGGGATTTGGAAAAGATAGAAATTGGGTTATACGCGATATTCCATTGACTGAAGATATGCTTAAAAATGATCCTTTTAAGAATTTTAATCTAGGCGCAGTGCAATTTGTGCAACTTGGCACACAAGATGTCTGTCTAGCCTTAGGTGAAGATGGATTATTTACGCGCAAGCCTTGTAATGCAGACTTAGATTCTAAAAAATATGAAACGCTTTATACCATTATCCCCACAACTACGCCTGCTGTGCAAATCCGCTCTTTTGTGCTGGATAAAAATGAGTGTATGACTGTGTTTAACAATCCACAGCTTCCAAGAGGTAGAGGAATTGGAATCCGCCCTTGTGATGTGGATAGTCTCTTTTCTGTAGATTTGGATAATTTGTTTTTGCTTAATCCTCCTATTCGTGATGCAATGCTAATTAATCCTTGATAATTTTGTGTGCGACTTAACCAAAGCAAAGCGCACACAAAATTCACTGCCCTTGCCTAAATCGCTTTTTAAGCTTATGGTGGCATTATGAAGTTTTAAAGCAGATTTGACAATGGAGAGTCCAAGACCGCTACCGCCGATTTTTTTGCTACGGCTTTTATCCACACAAAAAAAGCGTTCAAACACTCTTTCTTGTAACTCTTTTGGAATTCCAATACCGCTATCTTTTATAGCAAGTTCCACAAATTCACCACTTGTTTTTAGCTTGATTTTTACAAAACCTCCCTTGTGATTGTATTTAATCGCATTATCACAAAGATTAAACACTAAGTTTTCTAAAAGCTCATCAATGCCTAAAATATAGGCATCTTGCAAATCTAATTTAAGGGTAATGGAATGCTTATTTGCAAGTAATTCTAGCCTTGCATAAACCCTCTGGACTATCTCTTTAAGATTTAGCATAGTAAGGGGAAGCGCCTGTGTTTCATCTAAAAATGAGATTTTTAAAATTTCATTAATCATTTCTAAAAGGCGTTTGGATTCTAAATGAATTTTATCCACAAAGTTTGGCAAGTCTTCTTGTACGACAAGCCCATTTTTAATCATTTCAGAGCTTACCATAATGGAAGTTAGAGGAGTTTTTAGCTCGTGAGTTACATTTGCGCTAAATTCCTTGCGTAAATTTTGCGCTTTTTTTAGCTCTGTAATATCACAAAGCGCAATGATCAAGCCCTTAAATTTGGATTTTTGTGAAAAAATGGGGGAAAACACCACTTCGCATTCTAAGTTGTTTGGATAATGGAAAGTAAAATTCTCCCTAATATCGCTCTTTAGCTTTTCTTTTTTGAAATCCCTAAGATATTGTAAAAGCAATCTTAAAAACTCCGCATTATCAAGTTCTAAAATATTATTAATGCGCTTAAGGTTAGAAAAATACTTCTTAGCACTTGTATTTTTGCTTAGAATCTTGCCTGTGCGATTGATGAAAATCAGCCCATCATTCATATTTTGCGTAAGAGATTGTAACTCTTGCTTCTTTTTCTTTAAATGCTTAAATTGAGTTTTTACGGCTTTGTTTTGGGATTTGATTTTTTCAATCAACGCTCCAAGTTCAGGATAAGGAAAGTTTTCTAGATTTTTAAAGTTGATTGTTTGAAGGGGTTTTAAAAGAATCATTGATAAAAATCGCGCTAGCAAAGCACTACACAACACAATAACGCAAAATTCTATGATAAGATAAGAAAATACCCAAAAAGGTGTTTGGCTTTGAAAAAAGGATTTCAACTTTAAGAGTAAAGGCACATTAAGAGTAAGCACTAGGCTAAAAATCGCGCTAAAGAGAATTAAAAAAAACTTTTTTTGCATTAGGAATCTTTAGAAATTTTGTAGCCAATGCCACGAATTGTTTGAATGTATTTGCTAGCACTTCCAAGCTTTTTGCGCAAGGTTTTAATATGAATATCAATGGTGCGACTCTCTCCACTATAACTATACCCCCAAAGGATTTCTAAGAGCTCATCGCGACTAAAGGCACGATTTTGGTTTTTTAAAAGGAATCCTAAAAGTTCAAATTCCTTTAAAGTGAGCATGATAGGCTCACCACAAACTTTTACACTCCGCGTAGTATAAGAAAACTCTAAGATTCCATAACAAATTGTATCAGATTCCTTATTGCGCCTTAAAATCGCTCGCACTCTTGCTAAAAACTCCATCACACTAAAGGGTTTTGTAATATAATCATCAGCCCCTAAATCTAGACCTTTAACTTTGTCAAACTCATTGTTTAGCGCAGTTAGCATTAACACAGGAATACCTTGTGTGGCAGGGTTTGTTTTAATGTTTTTTAAAATATCAAATCCGCTAGCATTTGGGAGCATTACATCAAGCACTAAGGCTTGTGGAGTCGTTGTTTTTAAGGCTTCTTTAAAGGTTTCTACTTCTAAAAAGCCTTGCGATTGTATGTGTTGGCTCTTTAGCGCATAAAGCACAAGCTCTAAAATATTCGTATCATCTTCTAAAACAAAAACCATAAAAATCCTTCATAAAATAAAAAGGATATTTTAACCAAATCTCCCATTAACATAATCTTGTGTTTTTTTATCTTTTGGATTGTTAAAAATCTTGTTTGTGTCATCAAATTCAATCACTTCTCCAAGTAGGAAAAACGCAGTTTGGTCAGAGATTCTAGCGGCTTGTTGCATATTATGCGTAACAATAACAATGGTGTATTCTTTTTTAAGGCGTAAAATTAACTCTTCTATTTTAAGGGTAGAAATAGGATCAAGTGCGCTTGTGGGCTCGTCCATTAAAATCACTTCAGGATTTACCGCAAGTGTTCTTGCAATGCAAAGTCTTTGTTGCTGTCCGCCACTTAATCCAAGTGCGGATTTATCAAGCCTATCTTTTAAATCATCCCACAACGCCGCGTCTTTTAAAGAGGATTCCACAATTTCATCAAGTTTTGATTTTTTCTTAATTCCGTGTGTTTTTGGTCCAAAGGTGATATTATCATAAATGCTCATAGGAAAGGGATTTGGCTTTTGAAACACCATTCCCACTTTCTTGCGCAAGACATTGACATCATAATCTTTATAAATGTTTTTGCCATCAAATAGAATTTTTCCCTTAATTTTGCAATCTTCTATTAAATCATTCATACGATTTAGACTTTTAATAAAAGTAGATTTTCCACAACCGCTAGGTCCTATAAATGCAGTAACCTTGCCCTTTTTAATATCCATATTAATATCTTTTAAGGCTAGAAACTCTCCATAATTCAAAGACATTTTTTTAATTTCAAAACAATTTTTCATTTAGCTTCCTATAATTTTATAAATTTCTTTGCAATATAATTTGAACCAAGATTGATTAAAAAGACAATCACAATAAGAATCATTGCTGTGCTGTATGCTTCGTTAATATGCTGTCCTTCACTAGAGATTGCATACATATGCACACTAAGCGTTCTCCCAGAATCCATTAATCCTGCAACCTTTGCCACACTCCCTGAAGTATAAAGCAAGGCAGCAGATTCTCCTACGATTCTACCAATACTTAAAATCACACCGGCTAAAATTCCCGGAATTGCAGCAGGTAAGATGATAATAAAAATTGTGCGAAGTCTCCCTGCTCCTAGCGCAAAGCTTGCTTCCCTAAAGCTCATTGGCACAGACTTTAGGGCTTCTTCAGCACTTCTTAAGATTAAAGGTAAAATCATAACCGCTAGAGTTAATCCCCCGGCAATAAAGCTTGTTTTAAAGCCAAAGTAAATAACAAAGGCTAGATACCCAAACAAACCATACACAATACTTGGAATCCCCACTAATGTTTCAGAAGCGATTCTAACCATATTTAAAATTTTACTTTTCTTACTTCCATATTCACTAAGATAAATCGCCCCAAAAACCCCAAGTGGCATTGCCAAAATAAGCGCAAAAAGCACCATATTTAAGGTATTAATAATTGCAGGTGTCATAGAGATGTTTTGACTATTGTATTCCCAAGCAAACATTTCTAAGTTTAAATGTGCGATTCCTTTAATAAAGATAAATCCAATAAGCACAAAGAAAATTAAGAGCACACAAACCATAGAAACACGCATTAAATAGGATAAAGTTAGCGTTAGATTATCTGTTTTTACGCGTTTCATTTTGCCTCCTTTTTGAGCGCATTAAAGCAAGTGTTGATTAAAAGGATAAAGACAAATAGCACCACCGCATTAGCAATTAGCACTTCTCTGTGTAAATCTTGTGCATATCCCATTTCAAGCACAATATTTGTTGTAAGAGTTCTTACGCCTTCTAAAACACTTGTTGGAATGAGTGCTTGATTTCCAGCAACCATAATCACCGCCATTGCTTCACCAATTGCACGCCCAATACCTAAGATAATAGAAGCTAAGATTCCGCTTTTTGCTGCTGGAATGAGTGCAAAAAACACGCTTCGCTCTTTGCTAGCACCAAGCGCTAATGCACCTTCATAATAACTATCAGGCAAGGCGTCAATGGAAGCCTTTGAAACTAAAATAATAGTTGGTAAAATCATAATGCTTAAAATGAGTGATGCTGCTAGCACACTTTTGCCGGGGATTCCATTAAAAGTTGTTGCGAGCAATGGGACGATTACAACAAGCCCAAAAAATCCATAAACAACAGATGGGATCGCGCCTAAAAGTTCAATGGCAGGCAAAATATACTTTTGCTCCCTTTTGCTTGCAAAGCGTGAGAGATAAATTGCACTTAAAACCCCAAGTGGCACGCCTATAAAGATTGCAAGAGCGGTTACATAAATACTTCCTACAATCATAGGAAAGATTCCAAATATCTCTTCTATTGGATACCAATCCATTCCAAAAAGAAAATCAAAAAGCCCTATTTGGCTAATTGTTGGAATCGCATTTGCAAACAAAAAGAAACAAATCATTAAAACAGCAAAAATTGAGAGAAGGGCAGAAAGGGCAAAAATGCCCTTGAAAATTTTTTCTTGCATAGTTAGCTTTCTTAGTTTAAGATTTTATTATTTAGCGTCCTGCCACTTTGTGATTTCACCTAAAAAGATTTTCTTTACAGAATCTTTAGTAAGGTTTTCTACTTTATTGTCTTTATTTACAATAACAGCTAATCCATCAATGGCTAAAACAAGTGGAGTTATGCCTTTTTTTATCTCACTATCTTTAACTTCACGGCTTACCATTCCAATATCTGCAATCCCTTCAACGACACTATTTACACCTGTTGTAGAATCACTTTGTTGAATTTCAAGGATGGCATTTGGATTAACTAACTTATAAGATTCCGCAAGTTTTTCCATTAATGGAGTTACAGAGCTTGAACCTGCAATAACAAGTTTTCCGCTTGGCTGTGTGCTTTTAAAGCTTTCTTTTGCAACTGCGATATAACCAGCTTTTTCAACGATTCCTTTTGCTTGTGTTGAAATGCTATATTTTAAGAAATCTTCAATAAGTGGATTTGTTGCTTTTGTAACTACATTAAAAGGGCGAGAGATTTTGTAACTTTTGTTATTGATATTTTCAACACTTGGTGCAACACCATCAATTTTTAATGCCTTAATCGTATCGTTTAAAGAACCAAGAGAGATATAACCAATGGAATTTTTAGAGCCAGCAACAGTTGTAATCATAACCCCTGTTGAATTAGTAACTTCAGCCTTTTGTGTAGTCGCATCAACTTTTTTATCCTTAACTTTCTTTTGGATTTCAAAAATCTCTACAAATGCTCCACGCGTTCCAGAACCTTGCTCCCTAGAAATAGGATAGATATTTTCTGCTATCGCGCTTGTGCTAAGTAGCAATCCTGCCAATAAACCTAATGCATATTTTTTCATACGATTCTCCTAAAATTTAAAGATATGAAATTATAAAGAAGTAATGTAAAGACAAAAAGTGCAAATTGTAAAATTTTTGTAAAGTTTCAATACGATCTAAAATATACTTGGATTTCATAATTTTGGAATAAAATTTGCTTTAGATTAAAACAAGAAAATTTTTAAGGATAATAATGCGTATAGGAACTAGCTCAAGATACACAATGATGCAATACAATCAGAACAAAACAATGAATAGTTTAAGCAATGTTTTGGCACAAATGAATGGCTTGAAAATCCAGTATGGCTATCAAAACTCTTCAATTTTCAACAAAACACTTTCACTTGATTTTAATATCAATACTCTAACCCAAAGCAAAGAGCTTGCTAATAACGCCTTAACTTTTACAAAGCACACAGACACTGCACTAAGTGAACTTGCAAAGAGTATGGATAATTTTAAAACCAAACTTGTGCAAGGTGCAAATGATATCCATAATGAAACTTCAAGACTTGCAATTGCAAAGGACTTAAGAGCTATTAGAGATCACTTTTTATCTATTGCAAATACTTCTATTGGCGGGGAATATATTTTTGGTGGGACTGCTACAACAAAGTCTCCTTTTAATGCAGATGGGAGTTATAATGGAAATAGTGATGTTTTAAGTGCTTTACTTGGCTCTAACAATTCCCTTCCTTACAATATTACAGGCTCGGAATTATTTTTTGGATCAGATAGAGATACAAATCGTGTAATTTCTACTAATGTGCCAAAATTTAATCAAAGCAAATTACACCCAGAAATTATGGATCCATCGCATCCAACAGGACAAGGGCAAGAAGTTTATATCAAAGCCGACGATCCACTAAGAGATTTAGTAGGAGATAACGACGACAAAACAGACAATAACGACCCAGAAGTATTTTATATCACTGGAAGAAAACCAGATGGAACAGCATTTAAATCTAAATTTGAAATGGAAGTTTCCTATACAGACAAGGGACAAGCTCCAAAAGTGCAAGATTTACTAGATAAAATCGGGCGCGAGTTTGGAAACACAGAAACAAGCAAAGTTGTAGATGTTACACTTAATGAATGGGGACAAATTGAGATTAAAGACTTAACCGGTGGGCGTTCTAACATAGAATTTTCTATGGTATCAAGCTCTTATAAATCTCCAAATAATCAAAATGCAAACCCAAATGCAAACCCTCCAACAGATGGAATCGGGGTTTTGGATATTGATGAGCTTTTAAATAGTGGAGCAAAGGTTAATAGCTATGTGCAAAGCCCATTTTTAGGAAGTTTTTCAAGCAATGCAATTACTTCAGTAGAAGATTACAATGATCATAGAATCCACACAATTCCAACAACTTTTAGAACACACACTAATGAAATTGCCAAAACAACAACACTTCTAAGTGATATTTTTCCAGAAGGCGTGGATTCCATACAGCTTAGCGGAACAGCGGCAAATACAGCCCCTGATACTCCAGGTGCTCAAATTCAAGGAACTACTTTTAATATCACGCCAACTTCAACAATCCAAGATTTAATGGACGCCATTAAAGGGGCGTATGGCGATGTAGATGTGCAATTCTCCGATGGTAAGATTAGCGTTATAGATAAAAATGTGTCTAAGAAAACTCCACCAGATCAAGATCCAAACACCCTTCCTTTCACTGGAGAAAGCTCCCTATCTATCACATTAACAGCACAAGCAGGGGGACAGGCAACAAATGGATTCCGCAATGATTATAGTGTGGAATATGATAGAGTGGATTTTTCACGCAATGGAGCAACTCTAAGTTCTAATATCTCACAAGTCATCCGTGGAAGTAATGAGTATGCCAAACTTGAAACAAAGCTTTCTGAAGTGGCTGGAACAAGCCTAGATGGACATACCTATAATTTTGAAGTTAAAGATGTCAATGGAACACCTATTAAAGGACGCATTGAGTTTAGAGACGCTGGAAGTATTATGGTAATTGATAGTCCAGCACAAATGAATGGTGTGAATATTGCAGGGATTGAAGTGCCAATCTTACAAGCTAATGGAAATCCACCGCAAGTCTCTGGCGACCCGACGGGAGCAAATGATGTTACCTACCAGCAATTAGCCGATACTTTAGGAATGGTTTTAAATCTAAGCAATTCTAATCCGGGGGATTTGCAAAATGTATTTGACCAAAATGCAGACTTCAATGATCCAGCAAATAAATCAGCCTATGAAGCAATGCTAGGCAATGCAAAGCATAATGTAAATATAACACTTGATGTTAATGGTGCATTACAAATTAAGGATTTGCACAGAACGCCTACAAGAATGGAATTTTCACTCTATGATAGCACAAGTGATAATTACACACTTAATGCACAAGGAAGAATTGATGGAAGCAGACCAGCCCTAACTTTTCAAGCAAATAGTGCTGTGGTTGCTGATGATCCACATATTAACTTTTTTCAGCAAATTGACCAAATGATAGAAGCCCTAGAGGTGGGCTCTTATAGACCTGGCGGAACAAACACCTATGGGGATGCTATGCGAAATCCGGGCGTGCAAAATGCCATTTTAGCCTTTGATCACCTAGCAGATCATGTTAATAAGGTGCATACCAAAAATGGTTCACAAGGAAACGCATTTGAATACTCCATTGAGCGCACGGAAGTATTAATTGTTCAAGCAAAAACATTGCGTTCTGATACCATTGATACAGATTTTGCAGAAGCATACTTGCAGTTTTCTACGCTTTCTATGGGGTATCAAGCAATGCTTTCTAGTGTTAGTAAAATCACGCAACTCTCACTTGTTAATTATCTTTAATTAAACTTCTAAACTCGCCCTTTGGCGAGCTTTCTTATTCTGACAAAAGTATTTTTAAGATAGAATCGCAACTTCATTTTACAAAAAAAGGCAGAGAATGCTTACAAATCCAGTTGTTGTGTCAATTTTAGTAATGGGCGCTTTGTGTTTAGCGCGCTTAAATGTTTTGCTGGCGATTTTAATCTCTGCGCTTGTAGCAGGGGTTTTAGGCGGGCTTGGAATTGAAAAAAGTATTAGCCTGCTTATCTCTGGAATGGCTGGAAATTTAGAAACCGCTTTGAGTTATATTTTGCTAGGTGCGCTTGCAAGTGCAATTGCGCAAACAAATCTCACAATGATTTTAATCCACTATATCGCAAAGTTTGTGCAAAATCGTCGCTTAATGTTTTGTTTATCTCTCGCCTTTTTTGCGTGTTTTTCACAAAATCTTATTCCTGTACATATCGCTTTTATTCCTATTTTGATTCCACCTTTGCTGCCTTTGATGAATCGCTTAAAGATTGATAGGCGTGCTGTGGCTTGCGCATTGACTTTTGGGTTAAAAGCCCCTTATGTAAGTTTTGGGGCTGGGTTTGGGCTTATTTTTCACACTATTTTGCGCGATCAACTCAATCAAAATGGTGTGCGAGTGAATTTAGATGATATTGCAAGTGTAATGTGGATAGGTGGAGCTTGTATGCTTCTAGGCTTGCTTTTTGGAATCTTTGTATTTTACAGAAAGCCTAGAGAATATCAAAACACTTATCTTTCACAAGAAACAATGGAATCTTTAGAAAAGCCAAAAATATGCCAAAAGGATATTGCAGTGCTTCTTGGTGCTGTGGTGGCATTTGTGGTGCAACTTTGGTTAAAGTCTTTGCCGCTTGGAGGCTTGTGCGGGCTTATTGTAATGATTATTTTGGGAGGAATTAAATGGAATGAAATTGATAGCGTTATGGAAGATGGCTTTAAGATGATGGCATTTATTGCCTTTGTAATGCTTGTGGCAGCTGGATTTGGTGCAGTGCTTAAAGAAACAGGCGCGATTACTACGCTTGTGGATTATGTAGCGACATTTTCAAATGGAAAAATGCTAAGTGCGTTTATGATGTTGCTTGTTGGACTTTTTATTACACTTGGAATAGGAACTTCCTTTGGCACGATTCCTATTATTGCAGCAATTTATTGTCCGTTAGCATTAACTCTAGGATTTTCGCCAGCAGCAATTATATTGCTTGTTGGAATTGCCGGTGCATTAGGCGATGCGGGAAGTCCAGCAAGTGATAGCACGCTTGGACCAACGGCTGGGTTAAATATGGATAAGCAGCATAATCACATTTGGGATACTTGTGTGCCTACATTTTTAATGTATAATATTCCGCTAATCATCGGTGGCACAATAGGTGCAATTTTATTATAAGGAGCTTTTTATGCGTGATTTTATAAAAATTGCTAAAGAAGTGTTCGATCTAGAGGCGAATGCAATTTTAGACTTAAAAACAAAAATGGATTCCAACTTTAATGCAGTGATTGCTTGTATTTTGGGAATAAAAGGGAGGCTAATTATAAGTGGTATGGGCAAGTCTGGGCATATTGGAGCAAAAATTGCCGCAACTCTAGCAAGCACAGGCACGCCTAGCTTTTTTATGCATCCTGCTGAAGCATTGCATGGGGATTTAGGAATGCTAAGAGAAGAAGATGCTCTACTTGCAATCTCTAACTCTGGCGAGAGTGAAGAAATTTTACGCTTAATCCCTTCTATTAGAATACGCAAGATTCCACTAATTGCACTAAGTGGTAAAAGTGATTCCACTTTGGCTAGAGAAAGTGATTATTTTTTAAATGTGGGTGTCAAAAAAGAAGCTTGTCCTTTGCAACTTGCACCTACAAGCTCTACAACTGCAACTTTAGCAATGGGTGATGCAATCGCAGTTGCACTAATGCGTGCAAGAAATTTTAAACCAGAAGACTTTGCGCTTTTTCACCCGGGTGGAAGTTTAGGGCGCAAGCTTTTAACGCGCGTTAAAGATATTATGGTGAGCAAAAATTTACCTATTGTTGCACCAGATTCTAGCTTTAAAACCTTAATTGCTGAAATGACTTCTAAAAAACTGGGGGTATGTTTGGTGTGCGAAGATACAAAACTATTAGGAATCATTACAGATGGGGATTTGCGCCGAGCTTTAAATGCAGATAAATTTAACGCTAATGCGCGTGAAATCATGACAGAACACCCAAAAACTATTAATCTAAATGCAATGGCAACAGAAGCAGAATCTTTAATGCTAGAACACAAAATTAAAGAATTAGTTGTAATGGATCACACAGATTGTGTAGGTGTGGTTCAACTTTATACAATAGCAAGAGTGTGATTTAGATTCCATAAAGGAATCTAAAATTATTTAAGCTTGCCATTAATTGTGATATCTACGATATTCCAACTCACACCTAAATGTCCAGCAGCTACATCACTAAGTGCTTTGAGTGCTTTTGGAGCATTAGAAAAAGCTAAAAGATCCAATCTTCCTTGTGCTTGAAACTCTTTGTTGCCTAAAATCTCATAGTTTAGTGGCACAATTACGCTTTGGCGATTAATGATAACTTTCGCACTAATTGTGCCTTTGTATTCACCTTCAATTACATTAATAATTTCCACTTTAATATCATTTTTATTGTTTAATGTTCCAAAAAATGCATTGATTACATTATCTGTAATAACTTGATTTTCTTCTCCACCCATATCAATATTTTTTGGAGAAAGAATTACGCTTGCACCAACAAGTTGTTTAGAAAGCGTAGAATCGTCTTTTTTAAAATTAAACTTTGCTGTTGTAAAGACACCTTTTGTTCCTGCCATTGTGGGAGTTTTATACCCTTCAAAACCAATTTTGATACTCTCTTTATCTAATCCTGCACCAAAAAGCGTGCCAGATAATGCCAAAATACCAAATACAGCGAAAATTATACTTCTCATTGTTAATCCTTGAAAAATTTAAATGCAAATCATTATAATAAAATATTTTAAAAATAAAGATACAGATTCTTTAAATAATTTATTTTTGAGTAATAATAGTTTAAAATTACACACTTTTGCAATTTTTTAAGGAAGTAAATGCCACCTTTTATGAAAAGCCATTCTAAAATAACCCAAGATAACACAAAGCACAACATACAAACTCTAGGCGTTTTCTTGCGCCCATCTACTCCAGAACTTAAAGATTACTTCTTGGAGTTTCAAGCAAAGGCTACACAATTAGAGTTTCGTGTTATTTTGGATTCTATTAGTGCTGGAATGATTGGAATGCGCGGTTTAAATTTCGATGAGCTTTGCAAAGAAGCAGATGTGTTAATCTCCATAGGTGGCGATGGCACGCTAATTTCTACTGCTAGGCGCTCTGTGACTTATAAAAAGCCAATTTTAGGCATTAATATGGGGCATTTAGGATTCCTTACAGACTTGCAAAAACACGAAGCGGAAGCCTTTTTGCCAAGCTTAAAAAGTGGCAATTATACTATCACTGAACACATGATGCTAGAAGGTAGAATCCAAGATAACACAAACTTTTTTGCACTTAATGATATTGTCCTAACGCGCCTAAATGATGCAGGAATGATTCATCTAAAAGCCTATATTGATGGCGAGTATTTTAATGCCTATTATGGCGATGGCTTAATTATCGCCACTCCCACAGGCTCCACAGCCTATAATATTAGTGCTGGGGGTGCTGTGGTATATCCCTTTTCTAAAAATATTCTTTTAACGCCCATTTGCGCGCATTCTTTAACCCAACGCCCACTCATCTTACCAGATTCCTTTGAAATTGCTATTGAACTAGGTGAAGCTGGGCGTTGCAATATCGTTATTGACGGACAAGAGAGTAAGCCATTAAAATTTGGTGAAAAAATCACAATTTGCGCCAAAAACGAGGGTGTGCGCCTAATCCACAGCCCACACTGGAATTACTTTAAAATCTTAAGAGAGAAATTTCACTGGGGGGATTTTGAATAATGCAAAAACTCTGTCTTAAACAAATCATCATTAAAGATTCCCCAACCTTTAAGTGCGCAAGCTTCTCTCCAAGCCCCCACTTTAATGTCTTTAGTGGTGCAAGTGGAGCGGGGAAATCTGTGCTTATGGAATCCATTTTAGCCCTTTTTGGACTTAGGGAAACAAACGCCACACTACTTGAAGCCACGCTTGAATTACGGGGGATTCCACAAGAGTTTGAAGGCTTAATTGATGAAGGGGAAGTTGTCCTAACTCTTAGCAAAAAGGATAAAATCCGCTATTTTCTAAATGCTCAAAATATCCCAAAAAAGAAAATCCAAGAGCTTTTTGCCCCCTTTTTAAAACATCTTAGCACCAAATCCTATGACGCAACAAGTGAGCAAAATCTCTTTTTTGTGTTAGATAGTTTTATAGAATCTCAAACCCCAAATCACAAAGAAATTTTACAAAATTATAAGAAATCCTTTTTGTGCTTTAATGAAGCTAAAAATGCGCTAAAAACCCTACAAGATGAAGCACTAAAAGTTGCTGAACTTAAAGAATTTGTGCGTTTTGAAATCCAAAAGCTAGAATCCTTAAATCCTAAAAAAGGAGAATACGAAGAACTTTTAGAACTCAAAAAAGATATCTCTAAAAAAGAAAAAATCAATGAAAGCCTACAAGATGTGCGTGATTTTTTAAGCCAAAGCCACAAGGTTACGCAGTTTTTAAATCTAACAAATAGCGATGAAAGCGATTCCATTTTAAGCGCATTAAACACGCTTGAATCCCTATGCGAACAAGAAAGCGAACGCCTAGAAGCACTAGAGATGAGCAACCCAGAAGAGATTTTAAACCGCATTGAAGCCCTAAGTGCGCTCAAACACCGCTATGGCGGCGTTGATGAAGCCTTAGAATATTTAGAAAACAAAAAGCAAGAATTAAAAAAATACGAAAATTTAGATTCCATCTTAAAAGACGCACAGAACTCTTATAATAACGCAAAAGATATGCTACAAACTAGTGCGAAATCCCTATCACAGGCAAGAGAGAAATATGTAAGTGAATTTGAAAAAACGCTAAATTCCGCCCTAACTTCACTAAAAATGCCAAGCTCTAAAATTACACTAAGCCCATTAAGTGTGGAATCTTATAGCATTCTAGGCGCACAAAGCCTTGAAATCTCGCTCAATACCGCCTTAAAAAACCTAAGTTCTGGAGAGTTTAACCGCTTCCGCCTTGCCTTGCTTCTTACACAAAAAGGACAAGAAAAAATCCTAGAAAATAGCATCTCAAAAGATAGCGCATTAATCATCTTAGACGAACTAGATGCCAACTTAAGCGGACAAGAATCCCAAAGTGTCGCAGTCGCGCTAAAAGAACTCTCAAGCACACATCAAATCTTTGCAATCTCTCACCAGCCCCATATGCCAAGCCTTGCTAATACGCATTTTCTTATCCAAAAACAGCCTGATAGCTCCACCATAACAGCACTTGATAAACAAGGCAGAATCCAAGAAATCGCAAGAATGATAAGTGGAGATTCCATCACCAAAGAAGCCCTAGAATTTGCTACCAAACAACTAAGTGCCTTACAATGAACTTAAGCACGCTCCAAAAATTTGCCAACTTCTTAACCCAAACTCCGCCATTAAAACTCCGTATAATCCGTAGAATCGGGGATAATCTCTTTAAACTTGACCTAAATGGAGAGCTTTTTTTTATAGATTTAACGCGTGGAAAATCTACAATTTTTATTACAGATGAATCGCTAATTCCACCAAAAATTTACCAAGCTCCCTTTGACAAAAGCTTAGAGAAATATTGCTTTAACTCCCAAATTTTAGGTGCGAAACTTGATGGCAATAACAGAATCTTACAACTTCTTTTGCAAACAAAAAACAGCTACAAAACCCTGCATTTCACACTTCAATTTGAATTTACAGGACGCAACACAAACCTTATTCTTTTAGATTCCAACAATCTCGTCCTAGACGCCTTACGCCACATCACAAAGGAACAATCCTTTAGAGAAGTTAGAATCCAAAAACCGCTTTTGCCACTTCCACAGCCCATAACTTCTCCAAAAATACGCGATGAAGGCGAGCTCTTTAGCGTTTTAAAAAAAAATTTTAAAGCCTTGCAACAAAAAGAGCTAGATCATAAAATCCAAAAATCTAAAACCACTCTCCAGCACAAAATCTCACAAACCAAGCATTTTTTAAACCACCTAGAAAACAAAGAATTGCTAGAATCTAACGCAAAAAAAGAAGCATATTTAGGACAGCTTATCGTAGAAAATCTGTATTTACATCCAAATTTTAGGGGTGATTCTATCACGCTAAATTCCACGCTTATAACACTCCCAACCCAAGCGCATTCCCTAAGCCACGCAGCGCAAATTTTCTTTGAAAATTCCAAAAAACTTGCCAAAAAGGCAAAAAACATTCATCTTCAAGCCCAAAACCTAAATGAAAAATTAAATTTTTATGAAAGTTTGCTTGAAATGATACAAAATGTAACAAATTCTAATGACTTACAAATTTTAAATTCTAATTTTCAAAAAGATTCCATAAAAAAAGAATTCAAAAAAGAAACTAAGCAATTTGAAAGCTTTTTTATAGAAGGGATTAAAGTATCTATTGGTAAAAATGAACGCGAAAACATCGTGCTCTTAAAAGAAGCGCGCGCTGATGATATTTGGATGCACATTCGCAATCTCCCAAGCTCTCATTGCATTATTCATTGTGGAAAATCAAAAATTTCCGATATAATCCTATACAAAGCCGCTAAAATTTTAATCGGATTCACAAAAAGTTTTAGCGGAAATTATGATATAGATTACACAAGGCGCAAATTTGTGAAAATCACACAAGGTGCAAATGTTGTCTATGCAAAAGAGCAAACACTCCGGCTAAAAAGGATTAAAAATGGCTGTAACTCCTGTTGGCAACATGACTTATATCAATCAAAACGCACAAGTTGGCTCTGTGCAACAGGCAAACACACAGGTAAAGCTTGATTTTCAAGCAATGGTTAATCTCCAAAATCTCCAAGAACAACAAGACGAAATCCAAGAAGTGCGACCTACTGAAGAAACACTTGAAGTCAAAGATGAGAGAGAAGGTAATGGCAAGCAAGAGAAAGATGATGAAAACGACAAAAATGATAAAAAAAGCGATTCCAATAATGCGCAAACTTCTAACCAAACAGACACTATCCAAACAAATGCTGATGGCACAATCGCGCATTTAAACATCTCCGTTTAAAGTTTGGTTGAAAAGTTGGAATCCTTTTTGCTATTACTTTTTCAAACAAGCAAAAGGATGGCTTATGCACACTCTTTTAAAGGTATTTTTATCCTTTCTTTTTCTTTCAACCCTTAGTTTTGCGTGGCAACCAAGCAACCCAAATCCTTACTACTCCCAAAGCGATGAACATCCCCTTTACACCGAGCGTAAAAAGCGTTTGCTAGGCATTTATGGCACTTACAATAGGGCAAAGTCTGATGCTACACTTAACATTAGTGGTTTTGAAGCACAAAAGCATAATTTAAGTGAAAAGCAATTTGGAGTTGGAATCCAAATTGGCTATTTGCTAGATTCCAACAACAGAGTTTTGGCAAACTTTGAATATCATCTCAAACAAAATGGATTCTCTTATCAACTTCTAACTTTAGGCTATGCTTTTACCCCGCAACTTCCAAATAGCACAAATTGGAGATTGCTCTTAGGTGTAAATGCTGGGCTTGCGCTAGGAAAATTTGATAGCGGTAGTTTTGTGATTAATGATAGCGCATTAGAAAAGCTCTCTTACACAGGCTTAACTTATGGTGTTAAAGGCGGACTTATCCGCACATTTAATAGCGGAGAGTTAGAGTTTGGAGTGCAAGCAAGACGCCTAGACTTTGGAGAAGAAAGTGGAAGTTTAACGCTCAATAATAACCCAAGCTCGGCAAATTTAGACCTTAGCAAAACTTCTAACTTAGGTGTTTATCTAGGCTACAATCTCTTATTTTAAAGGATAAAAATGTGGATTTTATTTTCACCTAGTGAGAAAAAATGCTTCACACATAAAGATGAAATCGCTTCTAAAAATGCTTGCTTTTATAAAGATTTTATTTGTGAAAATTTACAAGAAATTTTAGAATCTTACACACAATATTTACAACACGCAAGCGATGCACAACTTCAAAAACTTTTTGGCAAAAAAACACTTCATCTTAATGAAATCTCTTTAGCACAAAATCTTTTTACAACACCACTTTTAGATTCCATTAAACGCTATGATGGAGTAGCTTTTAATGCCTTAAATTATGAAAATTTAGACAAAATTGCTAAGGATTATTTAGCAAAAAATCTTTTGATTTTTTCTAATCTTTTTGGTGTGCTTAAAACCACAGATAAAATTCCCTATTATGATTTGAAACAAGGCGAAGGTTTTTGCCACCAAACCACTACATTTTCTACAAAAAATCTCTATGCAAATAACCACATAAAAATTTGGAAATTTTTAGATTCCAAAAAGCCTTTAGAATTTTTAGATTTACGCGCAGGCTTTTATCAAAAATGCTTTTCTTTAAATACGATTCCAACTTTTTTGAAAGAAAAATCTCTCCACATTCTAACGCCAAACTTTATAAAAAATGGCAAAACACTAAGCCACTATGCAAAATTTTATCGCGGAATCCTTTTGCAAACTTGTGCTAAAAAGGAAATTTCAAACTTACAAAAACTTCTTAACACAGAAATTAAAGGACTTACTCTAACAGACAAAAACACCTCGCACAAGGATAATATTACCCATACAATTCTAACTTACACGATTACCTAAATTTTTAGTATAATTGCGCCTTTATCAAAGCTATCATAAAGGAATCTTAATGAAATTTTGTGGAAAAAATGTTTTAATAACAGGTGCTAGCAAAGGTATTGGCGCAGAAATTGCTAAAGTCTTAGCAAAAGAAGGTTTAAAAGTGTGGATTAACTACCGCTCTAAACCTGAACTTGCAGATACCCTAAAAGCAGAGATTGAAGCAAGTGGCGGAAGTGCAGCTGTTGTGTGCTTTGACGCAACAGATGAAGAAGCCTTTATTGCAGGGTTAAACGCAATTACAAGCAGTGATGGCGAACTTGCATTTTTAGTCAATAACGCAGGTATTACTAATGATAAACTCTCAATGCGTATGAAAACAGAAGATTTTACTTCCGTGCTTGAAGCAAATCTTACTTCAAGTTTTATTGGCTGTCGTGAAGCCTTAAAAATTATGCGCAAACAAGGCTATGGAGCGGTTGTAAATATTTCTTCAATCATCGGTGAAATCGGCAACCTTGGGCAATGCAATTATGCAGCAAGCAAGGGCGGAATGATTGCGATGACCAAATCTTTTGCCAAAGAAGGAGGAAGTAAAGGAATCCGATTTAATTGTGTAACTCCGGGCTTTATTGAAAGTGATATGACAAAAGCCTTAAAAGATGAAATTAAAACAGAATACGCCAAAAATATCCCTCTAGGACGCTTTGGAAGCGGTGAAGAAGTAGCAGGTGCAGTTGCGTTTTTACTCTCAAATAGCGCAAACTACATAACAGGCGAAGTCTTAAAAGTAAATGGCGGACTCTATATGTAGCACATAAAGTTTTTTAAGAAAAACTTAGCTACAATACAGCCTTATTGAATTTTTTTAAGGAGAAGTTGCAATGGCAATATTTGATGATGTAAAGGCAGTTGTTGTAGAACAACTTAATGTAAATGAAGGTGAAGTGAAGCCGGAATCTAAGTTTGTAGATGATTTGGGCGCGGATTCTTTAGATGTTGTTGAACTTGTAATGGCATTAGAAGAAAAATTTGAAATTGAAATCCCAGATGAAGAAGCTGAAAAAATCCAAACAGTTGGCGATGTTGTTGCCTACATTGAAAAGGCAAAAGCTTAATTTACACTCTTTGTATGCCTTAGGGCATACACATTTTATCATTTAAGGGAGAAATATGAGACGCGTAGTGGTAACTGGATTAGGAATGATTAATGCTCTTGGATTAAACAGAGAAGATTCTTTTAAAGCTATTATAGATGGAAGATGTGGAGTTAAAACAATCTCCTCTTTTGATATTACAGATTTTCCTGTGAAAATTGCCGCTGAGATTACAGATTTTGATCCAAATAGCGTAATGGACGCTAAAGAAGTCAAAAAGGCAGACCGCTTTATCCAGTTAGGAATCAAAGCCGCCAAAGAAGCAATGGAAGATAGCGGTTTATTAAATAGTGATGGTAAGCTACAAGATTCCATTAACCCCGAACGCTTTGGGATTAGCTCCGCTTCAGGCATTGGTGGCTTAGGCAATATTGAAAAAAACTCCGTGGTAAATTTTGAGCGCGGACCAAAGCGTATCTCTCCTTTCTTTATTCCTTCAGCACTTGTTAATATGCTTGGCGGATTTATTTCCATTGATTACTCTATCAAAGGACCAAATCTAGCAAGCGTTACAGCTTGTGCTGCTGGAACACACGGCGTTAGCGAAGCTGGAAAAACCATAATGCTAAATTGTGCAGATAGAATGCTAGTTGTTGCTGCAGAATCCGCGATTTGTGGCGTAGGAATCGGTGGTTTTGCCGCAATGAAAGCATTATCTGATAGAAACGATGAACCACAGCTTGCAAGTCGCCCTTTTGATAATGAACGCAATGGCTTTGTAATGGGAGAGGGTGCAGCAGCCTTAGTGCTTGAAGAATACGAAGCGGCTAAAGCAAGGGGGGCAACAATTTATGCAGAATTGGTAGGCTTTGGTGAAAGTGGCGATGCAAATCACATCACAACGCCAGCTCCAGAAGGAGAAGGTGCATACCGCGCAATGAAAGCAGCACTTTCTATGGCAAATACACAGATTGATTATATTAATGCACACGGCACTAGCACAAAATACAACGATTTATACGAAACACTTGCTCTTAAAAAAGTCTTTAATGGTAGTGTTCCGCCTGTTAGCTCCACAAAAGGGCAAATTGGGCATTGTTTAGGTGCAGCAGGTGGGATTGAAGCAGTGATTTCTATTTTAGCAATGCAAAAAGGAATCCTACCTCCAACAATCAATCAAATCCAAAAAGACCCAGAATGCGATTTAGACTACATTCCAAACACTGCAAGAGAAGCAAAAATCAATGCAATAATGAGCAATTCCTTTGGTTTTGGGGGAACTAATGGCGTTGTAATCTTTAAAAGAGTGTAAATCGTGGCAACCTATTTAGACTTTGAAGTAAAAATCAAGACAATCCAAGAAAACATCGCAACAGCAAAATTAAAAAATGATGCACACGCGATTGAGATCTTGCAAAAAGATTTAGACAAAGAAGTTAAAAAGGTTTATTCTAATCTTTCTGATTATCAAAAATTACAGCTTGCAAGGCATCCTGATCGCCCTTATTCTATGGACTATATTTCCTTGCTTTTAGATGAGCCTTTAGAAATCCACGGAGATAGACATTTTAGTGATGATCACGCTATTGTTTGCTATCTTGGTAAAATTGCAGGTGAAAAGGTAATGGTTATTGGCGAAGAAAAAGGCAGAGGGACAAAAAACAAACTTTATCGCAATTTTGGAATGCCAAACCCAGAAGGCTATCGCAAGGCATTGCGTGTGGCAAAAATGGCAGAAAAGTTTGGGATTCCGCTTTTAATGTTTATTGATACGCCCGGTGCATATCCCGGAGTTGGTGCAGAAGAGCGCGGACAGAGTGAAGCTATTGCTAAAAACTTGCAAGAATTTAGCGCACTTAAGATTCCAACAATCTCTATTGTTATCGGAGAAGGTGGAAGCGGTGGCGCGCTTGCTATCGGTGTGGCTGATAAACTTGCAATGATGGAGTATTCTGTTTTTAGCGTAATTTCACCAGAGGGTTGTGCAGCGATTTTATGGAATGATCCAACAAAAATTGAAAACGCCACGCAAGCCTTAAAAATCACGCCAGAAGGATTAAAAGAATCCCACTTAATTGATGCAATTATTAAAGAGCCCGGAATTGGAGCGCATAGAGATAAAGAAGGCGCAGCAGAAGCGATTAAAACCTACTTTCTAGAATCCCTAGATTCTATCCGTGAAGATCCAGATTATCTCAACAAACGCTTTAGCAAGCTGATGAATTACGGAAGCTTCCAAGCATAAATCCTACAATTCAAAATCAATGCAAAGTGTCGCAATCATTGGTGGAGGCGCAAGCGGAATCTTTTGTGCCGTGCTGCTCTCACTCCATAATATCCCCATTGTGCTTTTTGAAAAAAACAAAACACTGGGCAAGAAACTTCTAGCAACAGGCAATGGTCGCTGCAATATCCACAATATACATACAAATTCTACGCATTTTCAAAGCACAAGCTTTTTACCAAAAGACTTGCAACACATCTTGCAAAACTACCCATTTAACGCTTTTGTAAAGACTTGCCAAACTCTAGGACTACATTTTCACACACAAGAAAATGGTAAAGTCTATCCCCTATCAAACTCCGCAAAATCTGTTTTAGAAGTCTTCACTCAAGCCCTAAATACCAATCCCAACCTACAAATCCACTTAAACACCGAGATTACCACTATTACAAAAAGCGATTCTAACTTTTTACTCCATAGCCACAACCACACCGAAAGTTTTAGCACATTAATTCTAGCTTGTGGTAGCCAAGCTGCCCCAAAACTAGGCGGTAGCAACAAGTGCGAAATTCTAGCAAAGCAACTTAACTTAAAATATCACCAAGCCTATCCCGCCCTTGTGCCATTAAATTTGGATTCCACCTTTCTTAGCTCCCTAAGTGGCGTTAAAATCCAAGCCAAACTTACACTAAAAGAAAACGAACAAATCCTAGCCCAAACACTAGATGATGTGCTTTTTACAAACTATGGAATTTCAGGCTTTGGCGTGCTTGATCTCTCAAGCTTTTTTCAAACACGCCAAAATCTCACCTTAATGCTTGATTTTTTGCCAAATCTCACGCCAAAAACACTAGAAAACTCCCTACAAAACACGCTGAAAAATAACCCTAAAATCCCATTAGAAACCTTGCTTAATGGCTTCTTACACCCAAAAATTGCCAAAGCCTTTGCCACACATTTTAACTTTAACCCAAGCAACACAAAGCAACTTAAACAATTCCTATTTACCCTTAAAAATTTCCCTTGTAAAAATCCAAAGTTAAAGGACTTTGAAAGTGCAGAAGTCTGTGGTGGGGGCGTAAGTGGAAAGGAAATCAACCCAAACACAATGGAATCTAAAAAGCACAAAAACCTTTACATCATCGGTGAAATGCTAGATATTGTAGGTAATCGCGGGGGCTACAACCTTGCATTTGCGTGGGCAAGCGCGAAAACTTGCACAAATGCTGTGTTAAGCAAATATCGCTTTTAATAGCATATCACGCATTGCTTGGAGATTCTGAATCTGTTTCGTGTTATTTTCAATCTTATTTTGAATACCATTTAATTGTTCGTTCAGTATTCTTATAATATCTGTATGCGGAAGGTGTATATTAACTGCTTTTAATGCTGCGATAGTTAAAGCTTGTTGAGTGCTACCAATAGCAATGGAATCTAACTTTTCTTTTCCTTGTGGAGATTTAAACCAATAAAACAAAAATAAGCTTGTAATGTTTTTAAAATTTTTAAACCAAGTTAGATTACCATCTTTAAAATAAAACTTTTTATCCTTTGGCACAAGATAGGGAATCCCCAAAGTCCCAACTGAAGTGAGCAGAATATCATTTGCTTGTGGCACTCCAAATTTATTTGCTATATCGTTGTATTTATTTTCATCAATAAATAATTCATTTTGTGGATTATTGCCCTTACTAAATTCTATAATTTCTTTACTTCTATAAAAGGGGATTCCATATTCTACATATTCGCTATAAAAAATTCTTTTGCTTGAAGTGATTTCACACAAGGAATTCAAGCTTACTTCTTCCCATTCACTGCGGTTTGGATTGTCTATAAAATAATGGCGAAAAAGGGTAAGGGCTAGAGATTCTAAAGTTTTGTTTTGTCTATGGAGTAAATCTATCTTATCATCAAAGCTACTTAGAATCTCTGCTATTTTTTGTTGTATTGTAAGTGGTGGGAGTGGGATTGTGAGGTTTTCTATATCCTTACTTGAAATGTTTGCTTGATTAGCACTCCCCGAAGAATGACTAGCTAAAATATTATGAATCTTGTTTGTCTTAAGCAAATAATATAAAAAATCTTGTTCTGCATCTTTTGTAACTATTTTCGCAACTCGTTGATTAAGCAATGCAAATTGTTTGTATTTGTATTTAGAAATTTGTCCTACAACTTGACTTTGAGCCTGTGGGTGATTCCCTGTCAAACTAACCAAAATATCCCCATATTTTATTAAAAATTTTTCTAGCTGCTTACTATAAGGATAAAACACAACATCATTTAAATTAACATCACCATTAGCAACATTTTTAATTTTTATGATAGGGAGAGAATCTCTTTGTTGGATATTTAAAAATTCCTTTGATTTAAATGCGTAGCCATTAACTATCTCCGCAACTTCCCCAAGCCTTACTTCCTGCCATTGCTCTTTATGGAGAGATTGTAGAAAAGGTTGTAAAGGGAGAGATTCCATTAAAATAAACTCCCAGAATCTCTAAAAGAAAAAAGTTCATAAGTTTTTTGCGTAGCGATTCTCCCCCTTGCTGTGCGTTCTAAAAATCCATTCACTAGCAAATAAGGCTCAATCACATCTTCAATCGTTCCTTCATCTTCGCTCATTGCCGCTGCAAGAGTGCTAAGTCCAATAGGTCGCCCCCTGCTCTCACAAATAATCTTTAAAAAGCGCAAATCCAGTTCATCAAAGCCGTGTTCATTTACTCCTAGTTCATTGAGTGCATATTGTGTGCGTTCCTTTGTAATCATCGCTTCTTCTGCAACTTCTGCAAAATCTCTAACGCGCTTTAGCAAACGCAATGCAATTCTTGGCGTTCCACGCGAGCGTTTAGCAATCTCTAATGCGCCTTCTTTTTTACATTCCTTTTGTAATTTAATAGAAGCTAAGGTTACAATTTTTGCAAGCTCATCGTTTTCATAAAACTGCATTCTAAACTGCATTCCAAAGCGATCACGCAAAGGATTGCTAATCATTCCTGCCCTTGTTGTTGCACCAATTAGCGTAAAGCGGGGTAAATCAATCTTTACACTTTGTGCCGCAGGACCACTTCCAATGATAATATCTAGCCTAAAATCCTCCATCGCAGGGTATAGAATCTCTTCAATCGCCGGGCTTAAGCGATGGATTTCATCAATGAATAAAATCTCACCTTCATTTAAATTTGTCAAAATCGCTGCTAAATCTCCTGCCTTTTCAATCATCGGCGCAGCAGTTACCTTAATAGAAGTTTGCATTTCTGTGCTAATAATATGTGCTAAAGTCGTCTTGCCAAGCCCTGGCGGTCCAAAAAGTAGCAAATGATCTAACACATCTCCACGCTTTTTTGCCGCTTCAATGAAAACTTGCAAATTCTTTTTTAGCTTCTCTTGCCCAATATAATCGTCCCAGCATGATGGACGAAGCTTAATCTCTTCTTCTCCATCAAGTGACATTTTCTCAATCTCTACAATGCGCTCCATAACTCCCCCTTAATAACTCTCACTAGCACTTGGAAATTCCCCATTTTTCACATCTTTTATGTATGCTTGCATTGCCTCTCTTACCATCTTTGCACCTTGTAGATAATGGCGCACAAACTTTGGCTTAAACTCTTCAAAAAATCCAAACGCATCACTCCACACAAGCACCTGCCCATCAACGCTTGCACCACTTCCAATTCCAATTACAGGGATTTGAACACTCTGTGAAATTTGTTTTGCTACCTCTGCACAAACTCCCTCTAGCACAAAACAAAATACCCCAGCACTCTCCAACGCCTTTGCATCTTGCAAAAGCGATTCCAATTCTCTCTCTTGCTTGCCCTTTACCTTATAACCGCCCTCTAAACGCACCAATTGCGGCTTTAAACCAATATGTCCTACAACTGCGATTCCATTTTGCACTAAAAGCTTAATTGTGTCTTTAATCTCCGCTCCACCTTCAATTTTAACTGCCTGCGCCTTAGTCTCTTTAAAAATACGCATTGCAGATTCCAAAGCAATTTGTGGCGAAATTGTGCTACCAAATGGCATATCACACACTACAAGGCTTGTTTTTGCGCCATTACAAACCGCTCTTGTGTGATAAATCATTTGCTCTAGCGTTGCACTTAGCGTATCACTCTCTCCAAAAAAGCTCATATTTAGACTATCGCCCACTAAAAGCATATCCACTTCCCCATCAAAAATCTTTGAAAAAAGCGCGTCATAGGCAGTTAGCATTGTAATTTTTTCTTTGTTTTTTTTGCGTAAAATTTCTGTTGTTGTGATAGATTTTTTCTGTGCTTGCATACTCATTATCGTTTCCATAAAAATTTTTGGCTAATTTTACTACATTTTCATTTTTTGCGGTATAATTTCGCTCTTACTTTTGGGGCTGATTAGAATTTCGACGGGATTTGGATAGCTCTAACTGCATGCCGACCTGTGCTAAGTCGCAAAACTGGTGCATTAAATATAAACGCAAACAACGCGAATTACGCTCCAGCTTACGCTAAAGCTGCGTAGGTTTATCTATTTTTTGGAGCTGTTCTTAGTTAAGATTCTAGCTATTTCCTAAGAGCATCATTGCAGCTAGATGCGCTTTGTGTTACCAAGCATAGAGCTAAGATTTTGGTTGCCTTTGTTTAGAATTTTTGGGAGTTTTTTAAGCAAAGAAAGATTTTAAACCCAAGCAAGCATGTAAATCGGTTATTGTGGATTTGAGTTTTGGACTGGGGTTTGATTCCCCACAGCTCCACCAACAAAGATTTTAACAACTTCAAATAACTTTTAGAAAACTTCCCAATAAACACTTCATTTAAGCTTTTCTCTCTTGTGTTAGCTCTTGTGCGATAAGCTCGGCTTGTTTGATGGCATTATCTACGCCTAGTTGTATGCTATTTGGCGGATAGCCGTATTTCTTTAGCACCTTTTTCACCGCAAGTCTAAGCTCTGCTCTCACACTCTCACGCAAAGTCCAATCAAGCGTAGCATTCTCTTTTATCGTAAAAAATACCGCTTTGCTTAGCTCACGCAGTTTTTCTACGCCCATAATCTCTTCTACTTCCTTAAACTCACTCAATGCTTCATAAAAGGCGTATTCATAATCACTTAAGCCTGAATCTTGCTTTTTCTCATCACTTGCGATGAGTTCTTGGCTTAGCTCTATTAGCTCTTCAATGACTTTTGCGGCGTCTATGAGTTTATTTTGATATTGCATTAGAATCTGATGAAGTTTTTCATACAAACCTTTGCTTTTTAGCTCTTTTGGGAGTCGTGCTTGCAGTTCATCATTTAAGAGTTTGCGTAAAGTTTCTAGTGCGATATGTGGATATTTATAATGTCTCATACCCTCTAAAAACTCATTTGAAAGGATAGAGATATTTTCTGTTTTGATTTGACTTTTATCTAAAATATCTATCATACCCTCACTTACTAGCTCTTTGTCAATGACTTGCTTAATAAGGCTTTGTTTGAGTGCGTTGTCAGCTTGGGCTTTAGAGTATTCACTCTTTTTAATGCGATTTTTTAATAACTCAAAAAAGGCAATTTCTTTTGAAAGATTCTGTATCTCATCATTTGGTAGCACCATAATATAGGCTTTCACTAGCTTTACCACCTCATCTAAAAATCGCTTTTTTAACTCTTCATCACTTAGAATCTTATCTGTGATTTGTGAGAGTAAGTCAAGCTTACCCCTTGTGTCTGCTTGAAAATACCCCATATACTCAAAGCCGTGCAACATTTGCTTTAACACTTCATGCTTTTCATAGACGACTTCTACTAGCTTTTGCTTATCTACAAGGAAGTTTTGGGATTTACCCTGTGTGTAAAACTGCAGGGCTTTTTGGAGTTCTGCCATAATGCCTATATAATCTACAATTAAGCCAGAGGGCTTATCTTTATACACGCGATTTACCCTTGCGATTGCTTGCATAAGGGTGTGTCCTTTCATCGGTTTGTCAATGTAGAGTGTATGCAAGGGCGGTGCGTCAAAGCCTGTTAGCCACATATCGCAAACGATGATAAACTCTAGGCAGTCATTTATATCATTTGCCCTATTTGCGATATGTCTTTGCTCTTCTTTGCTTGTGTGAAACTTTGATAGCTTTGCACCATCACTTGCACTTGAAGTGATGATGACCTTTGCCCTGCCTGTTGTGTAGTCATCACTATGTAAGCTTGGCTCAAGCTCTACTAGCTCATTATACAAATCCACGGCAATTTCTCTGCTAGAACACGCTATCATTGCTTTACCTTTAAGCTTTTCTTTTCTCGCGTTGAAATGCTCTAAAATATCTTTGGCAATGTTTTTTAGTCGCTCTTTTGCCCCGATAATATCTTGTAGTTTTAAGAGACTACCTTGCGTATTGTCTGTATCAAAAGATTCTATAAGCTTTTTGCCCTCTTCGCTTAGATGAAGCTTTGCTAAACGACTTTCATAAAATAAAGGCAGGGTTGCACCATCATCTACGGCTTTTTGAAAATCATAAATGTCTATATAGTCTCCAAACACATTTCGCGTATTTGCATTATCCTTTTCTATGGGTGTGCCACTAAAGCCTATATAAGTAGCATTTGGCAGGGCATCGCGGACATTTTGTGCGTAACCATAGGCAAGGGATTCACTACGCAGTCTTGCACTAAAGCCATATTGTGTGCGGTGGGCTTCATCGGCAATGACGATAATATCTCCCCTTTGGCTTAAAAGCTCAAAGCGTTCGTTTTCATCTCTAAACTTTTGCATTGTGCTAAAGATTATCCCGCCTTTTCTTTGCGTGAATTTCTCTTTTAAATCCTTTGTGCTTTCACATCGCAAAGGCGTTGTTTGTAAAAGTGTGCTTGACTTTGCAAAGGTATTAAAGAGTTGATTATCTAAATCCGTCCTATCTGTGAGTAGTAAAAGCGTAGGGTTGTTTAGCTCTTTTAGGGCTTTAGCACAGAAAAACACCATTGATAGACTTTTGCCACTGCCTTGAGTGTGCCATACTACACCGCCCTTTTTGTTTGTTTCACTACTTTGCATAGCCTTTCTGGCACTCTCTATTGCCTTATTTACAGCGTAGTATTGATGATATGCGGCGATCTTTTTATTGAGTTTAGATTCTTTATAGCCTTGCGTATCTTGTATGTAGCTTTGCTCATAAGTGATAAAATAGCGTAAGAAATCAAGCAACACACAAGGCTTTAATACTTCGCAAATATCCACAACACGCGTATTTTCACTTAGCATATCCCCTTGTCTCTGCCATTTTAGAAAGCGTGTAAAGTCCGCATTCAAACTGCCAAGTTTAGAATCTACCCCATCGCTTATGATACACAACGCATTTGGGATAAACAGCTCTTTTGCCTTTTCTTTATAGGTTTCTATCTGTAAATATGCTTTGTGTAAATCTGCGTTTATATCAAGGGGGTGTTTTAGCTCACATAGCACCAAAGGCAGCCCATTGACAAATACAACAACATCACATCGCACAGAATCTTTTGTGCTAAATACAAACTGATTGAGTGCTAAAAAGGCGTTATTTTCTACATTCTCAAAGTCTAATAGCTCTAGGTTAATCCCCCTTTGCTCACTATTTACCATTGCTTCTAGTGTAATGCCATAAGTCAAGTATGCGTGCATTTTCGCATTAGCACTCATTAAGTCTTCTTCATCACTCAAGGCTAAAATCTTTTTATACGCCTCAAGGGCTAAATGCTCTTTTTGCTCCAAGCTTAGAAAGTCATAATTGCTTTTAGATTCAAAGTTTATACGCATAATAGAATCTAAAAATATCTCTTTTAAAATCCATTCATCTTTTTTTCTTGCGACTTCTTTTGCATTTTTGCATTCATAGCCAAAACTCCCCAAAGTCTCTAATAATAGCTCTTCTATGCTCTCTTCGTTAAATTTTGACATTGTTTGGTCCTTTTATTATCTAAAATCAATCATTGTTCATCAATCTGTATCATATCCTTAATTTCATAATCAAATAGATTGATTTCATTACTTTGTGTGTAAAGAGATAGATTGTCTATATCTTCTTTTTTTATGATTGGATATTTTGTAAAAATGTCTATTAAATTTTGGCATTTCAACCAATCGTTGTTCCACAATAATTTGCCGATATCAATCCCTTTGGAAATATTATAGACATTCTTGCAAATAAGATCATCAAATTCTTTGTAAATATCATTTATTTCTTGTTTTATAATAGCTCGTTGTAGCCAAATTTGCATATATGAATTATTGTGAATATTATTGAGTCTTTGTATTGTTTTATTTATAAAATTGTCATCATTTATTTGACCAAATAAAATCCCTAAAATAACCATTATGAATTGATATGTTTTTGGATTTATCGTAACCATATCCACTAAAATAGCAATCAAGGCTTCCTTGTTTTCTTTATTTAAATTCATTTTGAAAAAGTATATATCGGTTTGTTTGTCGCCATTGTTTTCTTCAGCAATTTTATGGTTTAAATCTTGTAGCAACCTTTCTAAATATTTAAGAATTACTCCACTATTCTCATACTTTAGGGTAAATTGATGTAGAACTAAAAGCTGTTTTTGCAGCGTTCCTTGCCCTTTTAAAATTGTTTCCAAAAAAAGCCAATCCATTTTATCTTGTTTTATTGAGCCTTGAACAATGTTTTGGGAAACGCAAGTTTTATGAACATTAAGCTTTAAGCCTAAGCCTGTAAGGATTTTAGACAATTTTTTCAAAATAGTTTCTGCATCTTTTGGGTTATTCGTAAATATCCTATAATCATCTCTGTATCGTATAATCTTAAAATCATTAGAACAACCTATCTCTTTCACTAGAAGTTCATCAACATAAGCCAAAATAATCTCTGCTATAAAGTCCATTAAAACAGAGCCTTGTGGGATTCCATTTGTCTGCCCGTAAGACATATTCATAATTGTCCTATCAATTTTATTTCCCAACAACAACCTATCATTGCGTCCTTTTTTTGCCATATCCTTAGTGTGTAGAGCCCAAGCAATGGAATGTGTATAAATAGATGGGTAGAAATTAGCTATATCTGTATGGAGCAAATAATCAAACTCTATGCTATATTTTATGGAGTTTTGCTCGACCAAATTCCACCATTGTGAGATTTGCTCTGCTTGATTTGAATGTTTTGTTTCTGATACCACAGGGATACTACAGCATTCTATAAAGCTATCTTTGGCACACTCTTGAAATCTAGTTTTGATAAACTCCCAATTATCCTTTGTGGTCATTTCTCGAACAAGACAAGCATATAAAACAGGGTGTATCAACTCAAATGGACGCCAATCATATTTGCCATTTTTATTGGTAAATAATTTATAATTTACAGAATCATATTTTCTAGGCTCTCCTTTTAAGATATCCTCAAGTGTATAATTATTTATTTCAAATTCGTTATTTATAGCGTTAAACAAACCACCAAATTTAATATAAGGTGGCAAACTAAAACTACAATAGCTTTTTTCTTGTAGGAAAAAATCTCTAGCTTCATTATATTCAAGATCCAAAATATTTTTAGCCATTTTACATCTCCATTTTTTAATTGAATATTTTTCCCAACATCATATCCCGCATTGCTTGGAGATTCTGAATCTGCTTTGTGTTATTGTAGATTTTATCAAAAAATCCTTTAGCAATCATAGAAAATTCTACGATAATTTTTCTGTCGGGAATTCTTATATTTATACTTTTTATAAGCGTAGAATTGATTGCTGTAACTATTGATGATGTGCTACCCAAAGTTTCATACTTAAAAGTTTTTAAAAAACAATATAGATACTCTGTAAATAATCTATATTCACTATAAAGATTAAAATGTGCGATAGCTTCATTAGATAACATATTTTCAGTTGTTATGCTTACTCTACCTAAAGTCATTTTAAAACTTAAAAGGATTGTATTGGGTGGTATAAGGGGAATTCTAAATTTCCTAATAGCTTCCATTGTTAAAAATTCTGAAGTATTAACTATAAAAATTTTTTCTTCCATATCTTTTATAGAAATCCATTTGATATCTCTAGAATCTGTTGAAAACCAGTGTCTTTCTTTTCTAGGTGGTGTTCTACCGATACCTATTTCTGCAATTTCACTTAAAGGTTTTTCTTCCCATTCATTTCGGTTTGGATTGTCTATAAAGTAATGGCGAAAAAGGGTAAGGGCTAGAGATTCTAAAGTTTTGTTTTGTCTATGGAGTAAATCTATCTTATCATCAAAGCTACTTAGAATCTCTGCTATTTTTTGTTGTATTGTAAGTGGTGGGAGTGGGATTGTGAGGTTTTCTATATCCTTACTTGAAATGTTTGCTTGATTAGCACTCCCCGAAGAATGACTAGCTAAAATATTATGAATCTTGTTTGTCTTAAGCAAATAATATAAAAAATCTTGTTCTGCATCTTTTGTAACTATTTTCGCAACTCGTTGATTAAGCAATGCAAATTGTTTGTATTTGTATTTAGAAATTTGTCCTACAACTTGACTTTGAGCCTGTGGGTGATTCCCTGTCAAACTAACCAAAATATCCCCATATTTTATTAAAAATTTTTCTAGCTGCTTACTATAAGGATAAAACACAACATCATTTAAATTAACATCACCATTAGCAACATTTTTAATTTTTATGATAGGGAGAGAATCTCTTTGTTGGATATTTAAAAATTCCTTTGATTTAAATGCGTAGCCATTAACTATCTCCGCAACTTCCCCAAGCCTTACTTCCTGCCATTGCTCTTTATGGAGAGATTGTAGAAAATTCTCACAATGCTGTTCTTTTAGATTCACAATCATTTCCCACCTATAATCTCTAAATTATTTAGAATCTTTTCACTTAAGATTCTCTCTTCTTTGATTTGAGATTCTAGCTCGGCTTTTAAGCGTGTAAATTCTCTTTCAAAATCAAAGTCTTCATCATCTTCTGCCAAGCCCACATAGCGACCGGGTGTAAGGACATAGCCTAGATTTGCTATCTCTTCTTTGCTTACACTTTTACAAAAGCCTAGAATATCGCTATATTCCCCATCTTTTTGCTCTTGTGCCTTTTGCCATTTGTGGTAAGTCTCTGTGATTTTAGCAATATCACTTTGAGTTAGAATCCTATTTTTACGATTGATGAGCTCACCTAGACTTCGCGCGTCAATAAAAAGCGTGTTGTTATGGGATTTATTGCGTTTGATAAACCACAGACACGCTGGAATCTGCGTGTTTAAAAAGAGTTTTGCAGGGAGATTGACAATACATTCTATTAAGTTAGATTCTATTAAGTTTTTGCGGATTTGCCCCTCTGTGCTTGTGTTGCTTGTAAGAGAGCCTTTCGCAAGGACAAATCCCGCCCGACCTTTTGGAGCTAAATGGTGGATAAAGTGGCTTATCCACGCATAATTGGCATTTGTGCTAGGGGGTGTGCCATATTGCCAACGCACATCATTTTCTAGTGCTTCACTGCCCCAATCTGTGGCGTTAAAAGGTGGGTTTGCGATGATGAAATCTGCCTTTAAATCCTTGTGTGCGTCATTGAGAAAGCTTCCCTCGCTATTCCACTTTAATGAGCTAGAATCTATTTTTCGCAAGGCAAGATTCATCTTTGCTAGTCGCCAAGTGGTTTGATTACTCTCTTGCCCATAGATTGAAATATCGCTGATTTTACCCTGATGCTCTCGCACAAATCGCTCACTTTGGACAAACATTCCCCCACTTCCACAGCAAGGGTCAAACACTCTGCCATTATAAGGCTCTAGCATAGCTACTAGCAATTCCACAACGCTTTTTGGCGTGTAGAATTGCCCGCCTTTTTTGCCCTCACTCAAAGCAAACTCACCTAAAAAGTATTCAAAAATATGCCCTAAAATATCGCTTGTATTCTCTTGATTTAGTGAGATAGAATCTATTAAGTTTATCAAATCGCCCAAAGTCGCACTATCTAGGTTATCTTTAGCATAGACTTTAGGCAGCACGCCTTTTAACTGCGGATTGTCCTTTTCTATCAAGTCTAGGGCATAGTCTAAATCTTTGCCAATCTGTGGGCTTTTTGCCTTGCTTAAAAGAGAACTCCATCTAGAATCCTGTGGCACAAAAAAGATATTTTTTGCGATATATTCATCTTTGTCTTCTGCATCTTCATTCTGTGAAAGTAGCTCTTTATGTAAAGATTCAAAGCTATCGCTAATGTATTTTAAAAACACAAGTCCAAGCACGATGTGTTTATACTCTGCGGCGTCTATGTTTTTACGAAGTTTATCAGCGGCACTAAAAAGGGCGGCTTCTAGCTTTTGTGTTTGTTTTACCTTTGCCATTATGTTCCTACTTTTCATTTTTCTAGCATTATAACAAAGAACAACAAAAATACGATTCTACACATTTTTAATATTTTATTAATAAATTCTACTAATTTATAATAAAAATAATTTTTTTAATTTGATAGAAAGCAAGTTTATACTAGAGTATCAAAGAATCAAATAAAAATCTTAATCATAAACAAGGAGAACAGAGGTGTTTAAATCGCTTGTGTCTAAACTATCTATTTTGGCAATTGCCATTTTTGCAGTTATTATGTCCGTGGTATTGTTCTTTAGCTACCGCTCAACTTTAACAAATATGGAGAATATGTATCACACCCTACAAGATTCTATACTAAAAGCAAGCCATACCACAATCAATATTACAATGAATATTGAAGCAAAACAGCATTTAGAGGTTATCGCTGATAGCATCTCTCAATTATCAAAAAACGATATCATCTCTCAACGCGAAATACTTTCACATATCGCTGAAGCGGTAAAATATCCTGATGCTTTTGTTGTCTATGAAAGCGATGGAAGCTACATAGAAGAAGCTTATCACGAGAAAGCTTCAGCAAACTTTAATGATGTTTTAGATTCCACAGAAGTAGATATGCGCACACGCCCTTGGTATCAAGCAGCAAAACAAACTCAAAAATTCCATGTAACCAATGTTTATATAGGAACAGTTGGTAGCGTTAAGGGAAAAAAAGTTGCAACTGCTGTATTGCCTTTTAAGAAAAATGGGGTATTTGCTGGGGTTGTGGGTGTAGATATTATCATTGATGGCTTCCAAGATAGATTTAAAAACTTTGATACAGAATCTTTTCCATCACTCTCTGTTTTCTTAATAGATAATTACGGAGAAATTATATCCCATAAAAATCCAAATTTAATTTTAGATGGTAAAGAACTTCCAGTAGAAAAGCACTTGCGCGAACTCATTAAAACAAAGCCTAATGGAACCGCTACTTACAACAATGCAGAAGGCATTAAAACATTTGCATACTACAGGACATTTGATTTTGGTTGGACAATCGTAGTTTCTGCAAGTTTGGCAGACTATTCAAGAGCAGTCAATAAAGCAACTTTAGAAACATTGATTCAAACAATTGTTTTAATGCTAGTTGGAATCGCATTGCTCTATTTTGCGATTCGTTATTTTCTAAAACCTATCACAACAATCCAACAAGGTCTAGCACGCTTTTTTGCATATCTAAACAATGATATAAATGAAGCACCTAAAGCAATTATGATCCACTCCAAAGACGAATTTGGCGCAATGGCAAAAGAAATCAACACAAATATCCAAAATATTGAAGCAGGGCTCAAACAAGACTCCCTAGCCATTGCACAATCTGCACAAACAGCAAAAGCAGTAGAAAGTGGAGATTTAACAGCTAGGATTATAGAAAATCCTCATAATCCACAATTAATAGAATTAAAAAATGTGCTCAATAATATGCTAGATGTTCTACAAGAAAAAGTAGGCTCTAATATGAATGAAATCCATAGAGTCTTTGAATCTTATAAATCCTTAGATTTCACAACAGAAGTGCAAAATGCTAAAGGAAGTGTAGAGGTTACTACAAATATTTTAGGTGAAGAGATTAGAAAAATGCTAGCTTCTTCTGAAAGCTATGCAAAAGAATTAGTAGAACAAACAGATGTTTTACAAGAATCTATGAATAAACTCTTAGATGGTAGCTCATCTCAAGCAAGCTCACTTCAACAATCAGCAGCAGCTATTGAAGAGATTAGCTCATCAATGCAAAATGTTAATGATAAAACTACAGAAGTAGCAAGACAAGCAGAAGATATTAAAAACATTGTAGGAGTCATTAAAGATATTGCAGATCAAACAAACTTGCTTGCTCTTAATGCTGCTATTGAAGCAGCAAGAGCAGGTGAGCACGGAAGAGGCTTTGCAGTTGTAGCAGATGAAGTAAGAAAACTAGCAGAGAGAACAGGAAAATCACTTAATGAAATTGAAGCTAATGTTAATGTGCTAGTGCAAGGTGTTAATGATATGAGTGAATCTATTAAAGAGCAAACTCAAGGTGTCAGTCAAATCAATGAAGCTATTGCTCAATTAGAATCTGTTACACAAGATAATGTAAGTGTTGCAAATCACACTAGTGATATTTCAACAAATGTTAATAAGATTGCAGATGATATTTTAGGAGATGTGAATAAGAAGAGGTTTTAGGGGAGTAAGGGAGTTTTTATAACTCCCATTTCTTATCAAGACTTTTTAGGATACAAAGAAGCATGCCAAATAGAAAATCCAACTAACGCTACACCTGCTGTTATATGGATTGTTTTTGCAGTTTTGTTTTTCAAAAATAATGCACTTCCAGCTGTTAGTAACAAACTAGTGCTCATACCTATCTTTGCAATCTCGCGCTTTGTTTCAATAGAGATTTTATTGTCTTTAATTTCTAATTCTTTTTGCATATTTTCTCCTATTTTCTTTGCTTCTTTTTGGAATATTTTTTATACTTTAAAAACGCTTGTTTTGTCATTTGTGCTGTTAAAAATCCACTTCCAGCAGCTGCTAAGATCAAGAAAAATGGCATTAAACTATTTGCTTCTTTCTTACACGAATTCTTTGTAACGCATTTAAAAGCAAGCCAATAGTGGTTCCATTGTGCATAAATGCCGTTTGAATAGGACTTAGTTTTCCAAGAGTTGCTAAGATTAAAATCACAGAATTAACACCCACTGTAATCTTAAATCCCCTTTGCACTTTTCTAAGACAGGCAATTGCAAGTTCCCTAGCTTCCGCTACTGCTTCAATATCATCACGCAATAGCACCACATCAGCACTTGCCTTTGCAATATCAGCCCCCTTGTGCATACCAATCCCAATATCAGCACGGATTAAAGCTGGAGCGTCATTGATTCCATCTCCGACAAAAGCAACCTTTTTGCCTTCTTGCATAATTTGTTCTAAAATCTCCGCCTTTTGTGTAGGTAATAACTCTGCATAATAGCGATTAATTCCAAGCTCTTTAGCGATTTTTTCTGCCTTTTTCTTCGTATCGCCTGTTAGCATAATAATCTCTTTAATCCCGCTTTTACGCAATCGCTCCAATGCTATCTTTGCGTTCTCTCTTAAAGAATCTTTAAGCAAAATCATTCCCAAAAGCTCTTTGTCATAGCCGATAAACAAGGGCATTTCACCGCTTTCTAAAATCATTTCAATTTCTTTATTTTGCGCCTTAAAGCTAATCCCTTCATCATCTTCTAAAAAATGCCTAGAACCTATCACAACGCTTTTGCCATTAATCTCACTTTTCACGCCATGTGCCACGATAAAAGTTACCTCATCGTGATGAAAATGCTTAAAGTCCTTATCCTTTGCCGCCTTTACAACGGCTTGTGCCACTGGGTGAAAATAATGCTCTTCAATACTAGCGGCAAGATTTAATACCGCATCTTTATTCCAAGTTTTGTGAAAGGAATACACATCAAGCACTTCTAAATCCCCTTGTGTTAGCGTGCCTGTTTTATCAAAAATAAACACTTCACTAAGTTGCAAGGATTCCAAACTTTTTGCCCCTTTAATGATGATTCCTTCTTTTCCAGCACTTGAAATTGCAGATTTAAAGGTTACAGGCGTAGTAAGCTTTAATGCGCAAGAATAATCTGCTTGCAACACGCTAGCACTACGCATTAAATCCCGCGTTAAAATATAAGAGAGTGTCGCAAGTCCTAAAGTAATCGGCACTAAGGAATCTGCCATTTTAGAAGCATTAAGTTCTTGTGCAGATTTTTGCACTAAAGTTTCTTCAATATAGTTTTTAATCCTAGCCATTGCTGTTTGCGCGCCCACAGATTCTGCCCATACTTTAATTTTCCCTTCTTGCACGATTGTGCCAGATAGCACCCTATCACTATGCCCCTTTTGCACGGGAGTTGCTTCGCCTGTCATTGAAATTTGATTCACAAGTGCTTCCCCATCAATAATATGCCCATCAACTAAAATCGTATCACCCGCGCCAATTACCACAATATCGCTAACTTTTAACTCTTCACTTGGAATTTGTTTTAAAACACTCTTTCCATTCTCTACACGCTCAACCCAAGCTAAACCACTCTTCTGCTTGGCTAACTCTTTAATCAAATCATCGCTTTTATACATTGTTATTTCTTCAATATATTCGCCAAGTGCTAGCATAAAATTTGTGGAATTTGCTGTTTTAAAATCTTTTAAATAGAGAGAAATTGCAACTGCCATCGCTTCTAAAGAACGGGAGTTGATTCCATGCTCAAAAGTTTCTTTTAATCCACTAAAAAGCAAAGGAGAAGACGCAATAAGAGAGAATCCGAGTTGAGCCGTGGCATTATTTAATAAAGGCGAGAGCAACAACGCACTCCCAGCACGCGTTACTTCTGATGAGCTTGGAATCTCATCTCTTAAGGCTAAATAACTCTCATCATTCCTAATTAAATCCGATTCCACAGCAATACTATTTAACACTTCAAAAAGTGCGCATTTTAAGCTTTCTAAATCCCCACAATACTGCAAAATAATATTGTTTAAAATCGCATTGACACGCACTTCACTCACATTTGGTATTTCTTCTAAAGCCACACGAAGTTGTATGGGATTAACCCTAAAACCCCTTTTGCAAATGTATTTAAAACGCGCTCTTTTAGGCGTTGCGTGAAGCAAAATCAATCGCATTTTTAGCCTTAAATTTTATCACTATCATGGATTTCAGCTTTTGCATCTTCATAGCGTTCTTTTAGCTCTTCAATCCCGCTTTCAAATAAGCTGCTAATCTTTGCAAAGCCTTTAAAAATTGCTCTTTGCGCATTTTCATTTGTTAAAATAAAAGTTGCTGCCGCGCCAATTAATGCCCCTTTTAGAAAATCTTGTTTGGAATTGTTAGAATCCAAAAAATTTCCTAAAAAATTTTGCGCGCTATTTTGCGTATTGCCCTGTGCTTGTAAAATTGAATTTTGAGAATTCTTCACTCCAGAATCTGCTTGGTCAATATAGGGATTATTTGGATTTGGTTGTGCCATATTGGTCCTTTGTTAAAAATTTTGTATTAGCGCAGCAGCCCTTGCTTGCTAGCGTTTGGATTCCATACACGCTCGCTGCTCCAACAGCAACAAATGCAGAAGCTTCAATGATTCCCTGCGTAGTTGTTTTTGTATTGCTTCCTAATGCATTTGCTGCTGCAATGCCGCAAGCCGTAATGATTCCACCTTCTACACTTGCCTTAAGCGTATCTGTAATTGCTTCTTGCCTGCTAATTTCCTTGCGCTTATATTTTGCATACGCATACGCCCCACTTAGCATAAATGCAATAAGCCCCCCACTAATTGCATGTCCCGTAATAGAGCGCGGAGTGCCTGTGTTTGCTACCATTAATTCTCCTTTTTTGTAGTTTTACGCGTTGCGCGTTGTTTTGGGCTTTTGGATTCCATGTTTTGTAAATCTTGATGAGATTCTTGTATTTTAGATTCCGTATTTAGTGCATTTTTAAAACTATCTTTCGCGTAATTTAGCGCATTATTAGAGATTTCTTTTCCCTTGTTAATACTTTCACTTAAGCCTTTTTGAATATTTTGAGAAAAATCGCTACTGCTTAACTTTTCTTTAATCTGCTCTCTTTTTGTAAATAAAAGTGCAACTCCTGCACCAACTGCCAATCCTGCAATAAATGGTAATGCCATAATTTACTCCTTGTTTTGATTTAAAAGTTCATTGCAAATAATCACGCCAAATGCGCCTACAATCACACCGCCAACCAACGAATAATTAAGTCTGCTCAAGAAGTTTTCTAGCTGCTCTTGATTAAGCGTGCCTTCCTTTAGCTTCTCAATCATTTCACCTGTTTCATCTAAAAGTTCCCTGCCATTATTTAGCATATCCATTAGATTTCCTGTATTTTTAGAGCTAGCAAGTGCTTGTTGAAGTGCTGGAATGTGATGATTAAAACTTGCAGCTTGCAAACGATAAAATACATCTAAAATCTCTAGGTTTTGCTCCTTTGCAATTAAATCATTATAAAGCGCAATATTTGCATTTTCTTGTTCTAGCGCGATTTGCAAAGCTTCTATTGCATTACTTGGGAGTGCGATTGTGTTTAAATAAGGATTATTAGGGATAGGTGAATTTAACTTTTGAAGCTGAAAAGTTAATGCATTAATATGTGCATTCTCTGCATTTTGCAGATTTGTAAAAATCTCTCCAAATGGAATTGCTAGTGTATAAAAACTATATGCCTTATATTCATCATCTAATGCTTGCAATAAATTCTCTTCACTCATACAACCTCCTTACACTTTGATTAATAATTTCTGCAATTTGCTCTAGCGACTCTCCTTTAATACAATCCTCCCAAAGTGTAGGGCTTAATAGGTTAGAATCGTAATGGATAGTTAAAGAACCAATTAGTATATTAAACTTGAGTGATTTAATTAATGGAATCTTTTCTAACACTTCTAAAAGCGCCTTTGGGTTTATCCCCTTTTCTTGCGTAGCAGCTTTTAACTTTAGGCTCGCTCTTAAGCGGATTCTACCTTTTGTATGATGCACAATAGAAAAATAATCCTTTAAAACCAACAAATCACTAGGCTTTATTTCTAAATTTCGCAAAGTCTGAAGCAATGCCACTTTGTCATCTTGCATAATCATTCGCTTAAAAATTAATTTGGTAAGGATTTTAGAATAAAGGTTATAAAAATTTTCTTAATAAAAAATAATGAGATTTAATTAATAAAAAGGAGTATCATATTTATGGTATTTTTTAAAGCAAAAAAATTTTAAAAAATAAAAAAAATAAGAATCAAAAATAAGTTAATCTTGGGAATTAAAATTAAAAATTTTAGCTTCTTGTGTTTTAGATTCCATATTTTCCTCTAAAATAAGTTCTGCTTTTTGACTATCAATATCTACCAACCAATAAAATCCTGCTACTTTTTGGATTGATGGCTTAACTCTAGCAATTTGATAACCTTGCTGTTCTTCCACTGACTCTACAACACCAACAAACACGCCCGGATAAAAAATTTCATCAAAACCACTTGTATAAACACGCTCCCCAATTGCAACCTTAGGATATAAAGGAATATAATCCACTACAAAGCCTTTATTTAAATCATATTTTGCAACACCGGGAATATTTTTATCCCCTACCATCACGCTATAACTACACTTCTCATCTCCATTTAAATAACCCAGCAAGCGACCACTTTGCATTATAGCAATTCCAGCAACTTGATTTTCACTAATTAGCCCAAAAATTGTTTTTTCTCTTTGTTTTAATGTTTTATTTTTTTCAAGCCAAACTTTTGTGTAATTATTTATCTCTACATAAGAAATCATTCTAGTAAATGCAATTTGCATAACGCTTGGTTTCACTTCCAAGGCTTGCAAAAGTGCATTGTGTTCAATCTTTAAAGCATCGTAAGAATATTGTAGCTTTTCCTTATCTGCAAGTGCGTTTGTCAATTCTTTGATTTGCTGCACTTGATTAAAATGACGCGTGATAATATCAGCAACATTATTATTTAAATTTAGGATTCCAATTTTTATAGAATCACTTAAATACAAAACCTTTGAGTGAAGTTCTTTGGATACCTGCATTGCGATAAAAAATGCAACCACCAAGAATAGCACCCAAAGAAAAAGTTTTTTCAAAACAAGCCCTTAATCACTCGTATGTTAGCTGCTGTAAAACATCAATTTCTTCTAATGCTTTACCTGTTCCTTTTGCCACACATAAAAGCGGTTCATCGCCTACATACACAGGCAACTTAACAATATCTGAAAGATATTTATCAAGCCCACGAATTAATGCACCACCACCTGTTAATGCAATCCCATTTTCCACAATATCCCCTGCTAAATCTGGTGGCATTTGCTCTAACACATCTTTTAGCGCATTTGAAATTTCTTTAAGCGTTTCTTTCATTGCCTCTCTCATATCTTCACTTGTAAGTTCAATAGAATTTAAAAGCCCACTCACTTGATCACGCCCTTTAACTTGCATTATCAATGGCTCTTCAAGACTAATTGCTGAACCAATTTGAATCTTAATCTCTTCTCCAGTTCTCTCCCCAATCAAAAGACTATATTTTCTGCGCACATAATCCACAACTGCCATATCTAGCTTATCTCCAGCTGTGCGTAAAGACTTTGAGATCACAAGCCCACCAAGAGAGATCACACCAATCTCTGTTGTTCCACCTCCAATATCCACTACTAAGCTCCCCTTAGGCTCTTTTACTGGAAGTCCTGCTCCAATTGCTGCTGCCATAGGCTCTTCAATCAAAAAAACTTCTCTAGCCCCAGCACTAATAGCTGATTCTCTAACAGCCTTGCGTTCAACCCCTGTTAGCCCATAAGGCACGCACACAATAATTCTAGGGCGCATTAAAGCCTTTCTTCTGTGTGCCTTTTCAATAAAATGGCGGATCATTTTCTCTGTCATATCAAAATCTGCAATTACTCCATCTTTCATAGGTCTAACCGCTGTAATGCTTCCGGGAGTTTTACCTACCATTTCTTTTGCTTCGTGTCCTACGGCTAAAATCTTATTTTTTCCATAGCGGTCATTTTGCACCGCTACAACAGAAGGTTCATTAATAATTACTCCCTGCCCTTTGACTAAAACAATCGTATTTGCCGTCCCAAGATCAATGGAAATATCATGTGAAAACCAACCAATTATTTTATCTATCAACATATTCTCTCTCTTTTTATGGATTTAAGCACTTTTTTTGCTTGTCTTTTTTTGCTTTATTAGCATAGGTTTTGCTTCTTTTAATACAGCTTCTTTTGTAATAACTACTTCATAACCACTAAGCTCTGGCAATTCATACATCACATCTAACATAATCTCTTCCATAATCGCACGCAATCCTCTAGCCCCAGTTTTTCTAGAGATGGCAAGTCCTGCAATCTCTTGCAATGCTTCGTCTTTAAAAGTGAGCTGCGCGCCATCTAAAGAAAAGAGTTTTTTATACTGCTTTGTTAGGGCGTTTTTAGGTTTTTGCAAGATTTCTATCATTGCTTCTTTTGTGATTTCCTCCAAGGTTGCAAACATATGCAAACGCCCAATAAGCTCAGGAATAAGCCCATAACTTACTAAATCATCAGGCTCAACAAACTCTAACACATATTCTAATTCCTTCTTTTTACCCTTTTTATTGTGGAATCCCAGCGTATTGCCACCTAAGCGACGCTCAATAATATCCTTTAGCCCATCAAATGCCCCACCACAGATAAATAAAATATCTTTTGTGTCGATTTGAATAAACTCTTGATTTGGGTGCTTTCTGCCACCTTTTGGAGGCACATTTACCACACTGCCTTCAATAATTTTTAAAAGCGCTTGCTGCACGCCTTCCCCTGAAACATCACGCGTAATTGAACGATTCTCTGAAAGTCTTGAAATCTTATCAATCTCATCAATAAATACGATTCCTTTTTGCGCCTTTTGTATATCTCCACCCGCCTCTTGCAAAAGTCTTGTTAAGATATTCTCCACATCCTCGCCCACATATCCAGCCTCTGTTAAACTTGTCGCATCACAAATTGCAATAGGGATATTTAAAAACTTAGCTAAAGTCTGCGCCATTAGCGTTTTTCCACTTCCTGTTGGACCAATTAGCAAAATATTTGATTTTGTAATTTCTGTATCATCATCATCTATCGCAGCTCCCTGTAAAACACGCTTATAATGATTATACACTGCTACACTAAAAACCTTTTTCGCCTTTTCCTGTCCGATAACATATTCATCAAGCACTGCTTTTAACTCTTTTGGCGACACGATTTTTAAATCATCACTTTCTTTTGCTACTTCTTCTTCCCTATCTATTTGGGATTCCACACCAAAAAGCAAGTTATAAGATGCAATAATACAATTTTTACAAATACAAGCATCATTACCTGAAATCAAAGGATTCTTAATAGATTCCTTACTTTTACAAAAATCACAAACTCTTTCACTCATAATTCTTCCTTACAAAAGGTATTCCGCGTGTGGAATCCATTATAAACTGACACATTTTTACAACATTTTCATCTTGCGGATTTTCCCCTAAAATCTCTTTGGCAATCTCTTTAATTGGCGCATTTCCTAAAAATAGGCGTTTATAAGCATTATGGATTTTATCAACTTGATGGTGTTCAAAGTTTTTGCGTAATCTATGCAAATTTAGCCCACGCACTACTGCACGATTTCCTTCTGCCATACAAAAAGGTGGAATATCCTGTGAAAGCGCGCTTGCTCCTGCAATCATTGCATAATCTCCTACTTTTACAAACTGATGAATAGGCGTTAATCCTCCAATATTTATATAATTGCCAAGCACGATATGCCCACCTAGCGTTGCTCCATTTGCCAAAATACAAGAATCTCCAATAATACAATCGTGTGCAATATGCACATACGCCATTAAAAGATTTTTATTTCCAATAATTGTTTTACTTCCACCACCTTCTGTGCCGGGATTTATCATTGTAAATTCTCTAATTTTATTATAATCCCCAAAAATCAAAGAATTTGGTTCTCCATTATATTTTAAATCCTGCGGTTGAGTCCCAAGCACTGCATTTGGAAAGACTTCATTGCCCTTTCCTAAAGTTGTATTACCAAGAATTGTTACACAATTATAAAGCTTACAATCATCACCAATTTTTACATCTTTACCAATCACACTATAATGTCCAATTTCTACATTTTCACCAATCACAGCCCCTTCTTCAATAATTGCTGTTTTGGCGATTTTCGCTGATTTTGCAATACTCACTTTATGCCTTTTTCTCTGCATTATCTACAACCATCGCTTTAAGCTCTGCTTCTGCAACAAGTTTTTCATCAACATACGCATAACCTTGAAGCACCCAAATCCCCCCTTTTTGCTTTATCACTTCAAGCTTATAAGTTAGTCTATCGCCAGGGACTACAGGATTTCTAAACTTAGCTTTATCAATACTCATAAAATACACGATTTTATCGCCATTATTATTTGCATTCTCACCAAACATACTCACAAACGCTAGAACGCCTCCTGTTTGTGCCATTCCTTCAATGATATACACACCCGGATAAATAGGCTGGACTGGAAAATGCCCATTAAACACATCCTCATTAATTGTTACATTTTTATAGCCTTCAATACTTACATTTGGAGTAATTGCTGTGATTCTATCCACTAACAATAATGGATAACGATGGGGTAAAATCTCACGAATCTTTTGCACATCAAAAATCATATTATTTTCCTTTTGTTTATTTATAATCCCATTTTGCCTGGATTTAAAATATTATTGGGATCAAAAGCCTGCTTAATGGAGCGAAATAACTGCATTTCTTCTTCAGAGAAAGCCAAATGCATAAAAGGTGCTTTAGAAAGCCCAATCCCATGCTCTCCACTAAGCGTTCCACCAAGCTCTACTGTGATTTTAAAAATCTCCTCAATTGCCTTATGCCCCTTTTCTAACTCTTGGGGATTTGATCCATCAACCATTACATTTGTATGCACATTGCCATCTCCTGTATGCCCAAAACACGGAATTACAACACCATATTTTTTAGACACTTCTGCAATTCTTTCTAAAAGCTCTGGAAGTTTTGAACGCGGCACAGTGATATCTTCATTTAATTTTTTGCTTCCATAAATCGTAATGCTAGGGCTTGCATTTTTGCGCGCAAACCATAAATCCGCTACTTCTTCTTCATTGTTTGCTTTAATAAAATTAACCGCACCATTTTCACAGAATTTCTCTTCTATCTTATTAATTTGATAAGTAATTTCTTCAGGCAAATTTCCATCTACTTCTGTAATCAAAATCGCTCCAGCATCTTTTGGTAAGCCTTTATTAAACTTCTCTTCTACAGCTCTAATGCTAAGATTATCCAAAAACTCCATTGCCACAGGCGTAACTCCACTTGCCATTGTCTTATACACAGCATTCATTGCAGATTGAATACTAGGAAATACACCCATAGCACTTTGTTTAAACTTTGGCTTACTTAAAAGTTTTAGCGTAATCTCTGTAATCACACCCAGCGTGCCTTCACTCGCAATTAAGATTCCAGCAATATTATAACCTGCCACATCTTTAATCGTTTTTTTGCCAGCACGGATAATATCCCCATTTGGCAACACTGCGCGTAACGCCATTACAAAGTCTTTTGTGATTCCATATTTTGCCGCACGCATTCCCCCAGCATTCTCACTCACATTTCCACCAAGCGTAGAATAATGCTCGCTTGCAGGATCTGGCGGATAAAACAGCCCCACAGCTTCCACTGCTTTTTGAAGTTGCATATTGACAACTCCAGGCTGCACCCTTGCTACCATATTCTCCATATCAATTTCTAAGATTTGGTTCATATGTTTTTCTAGTGCTAGCACAACACCACCATTTACCGCTAGCGAACCTCCAGTAAAACCACTTCCTGCACCGCGTGGAATCACGGGAATTAAATGCGTATTACAATATTTTAAAATCTCACTCACTTCTTCTTCATTATGAGGAAATACAACACATTCTGGATATTTTCGTTCCTTTGTTGCATCATAACAATACGCACTTAAATGCGCCTTATCACTAAAGCACTCTCCCTTACCAACAATGGCTTCAAGATCTTTAATATTTTGATTTGTCATCTTGCGCCCTTAAAAAATATTTTTAATTTGATTTGTAAAATACCTTGTTACGCGCCCAAAAAATGTTGCGTCTTCATCTTTAATCTCACCCTTTAAAAGTGCATCAAAATACAAATAATAATCTTGTGTTGTAACATCATTTATAAGATAAGAAAACCACGCTTGATTATCGCTTCCAATACGCGAAAAAAAAGGCAACATTCTCTCATTAATTGGTGCGCGCCCTGTAATATAATCTTTCTTTACAGGCTTAAAAGTTTGGCAATCCAATGCTTGCCCTTCATTAAGATTGACTAAATACACAATCCCAGCAGCATATTGCGTGCAAACCCTACGAAAATCCCCTTTAACAGGTGATGTATGTCCAACATCCATTAAATATGCCGCTAACAAATCTGGATGCAACCAAGTAACATCAGGATATACTGCTTTAATCTTTTCATAAATTTCTTGAGAAGGGGCTACCAAAAATGCGCGATCATTAAATGCACGAAAAATCACTTCATCATTTTTCTTTGGATACAAAATTGGTGCTGGAAATGCTCCTTGTTCCAAGCCCTCAAATGGTTCAAATGCGATTTTAGCGCGATTATCTTTAATCTCCACAACAGCAGCCCTAGCAACAATAGCTGAATGCTCTTTTGTAAACCAGCGCACAATCTCTCCACTTTCACCAACTTTTAAATCAAAAGCTGGAACATAAGCATAATGCCTAAAATCTTCATCTAACTCTACAATGGGAACAATAAGTTTATTTCCAAAAGGAGAAGCATAGGAAAAAACATTAAAAAGCACAAGAAACAAGGAATATTTCAAGAAGTATTGAAAGGAATTTAAAAATTTCATACACAAACCTTTTAAAAGCCAATAATTGCTGTGCGATTTTAATTGATATTTGCTTAAAGTGGAGCAATGTTTTATATAACTTTTGTATATTTTTTACAAGTTTTTAAGTTTTATACACAAATTTTTCACACAACTTAAATTCTAAAAATGTGGAATTCTTTTTGCTTAGATGCTCTTAACTCTAAAAAGGATTCCATTCTAAATGCTTATCAATCACAACTTAAACACATCAGGCTTAAATGAGATTTTTAACGAAGCCAATCGTCTTTTAGGAAGCAATACACAAACAACACAATCCAACGCAAAAATACAAAGTGCCGATAAAATCCAAGATGAAAAGCAAGATTCCGATTTTTCCACAAAAGAACGCATAACCTATGGGCTTGTAAGCCTAGAAATTATGAGTGATGAGCAATACAAAGCATTTGAGCGCGTTACAGCAAATATGTCTCCTAATGAAAAAATCGCAGTAGCACAAATTCTAACACGCGCTGGAAATCTAAGTGCTAGCGTGGAACACATCAGGGAGCAAGAAAAAGCAATTGCCAATCAAAATGCAAAAAGTGCGCAAGGCAATACACAAGGTTTTTTGGGCGTTACACAAAATGGCTGGAAAGAAGTTGCAAAAGAATTTCAAGACAATCTTAATAATCTTAATGGAATCTATACAAAACACTACAAAAAAGATATTACAAGCAACTACAATGATATTTTACGCAAAAACAATGAAGCAAAAACGCAACGCATTCTGCGAGAATTTAGCCATGCAATTTTTAGTGGTAGCGCGCGGATTGATACAATAGGCTAATTTTATCATTTTTTAAAGAAAAGAATACTAAAATACGCCTTCCACTTTTTGGTATGCCAAGGTAGCTCAGCTGGTTTAGAGCGCTGGTCTCATAAGCCGGAGGTCGGGGGTTCGAGTCCCCCCTTTGGTACCACTTAAGATTCTTTTTATAACTTTGCGCTCATAGCTCAGCTGGATAGAGCAACGGCCTTCTAAGCCGTAGGTCAGAGGTTCGAATCCTCTTGGGCGTACCACCTAAATAATTCCTATTCTATATCTCATAACTTTTAGAATTACAAATCAATGCGCCACCGCTTCGCTAATCCCAACTCCACTTTGCGCACGAAAGTCTTGTGCATTAAATCCTGCTCTATCCACTACTGCACGCTCGCTATTATCTAGTTTTGAGATAATATAAATTAACACAAAAGTTAGTGGCATTGAAAAAAGAGCTGGGTGATCGTAAGGAAAAATTGCCTCTGCAAATCCAAAGCTTTTTACCCAAATACTAGGACTTAAAAGAACCATTGTAACAACCGTTACAAGCCCGATTAATCCTCCCCAAAACGCACCTTTTGTAGTCAGCTCTTTCCAATAGATACTTAAAAGCAAAATCGGAAAATTTACACTTGCTGCAATTGCAAAAGCAAGTCCTACGGTAAATGCAACATTTTGATTCTCAAACACAATTCCCAAAACAATCGCAAAAATTCCAATCCCAATGGTTGCCATTTTAGTAACTTTCATCTCAAGTTTTGGATCACATTGCCCATCTTTGCAAACATTTACAAACAAATCATGAGAAATCGCCCCAGCCCCAGAAATTGCAAGCCCAGCAACAACTGCTAAAATCGTAGCAAAAGCAACCGCAGAAATAAATCCTAAGAAATAATCCCCACCAATAGCCTGTGCAAGAGTGATTGCCACCATATTTGTGATTCCATTAAAACTTCCATCAGCATTTGTAAATTGTGGATTCCCAAGCAATAATGCAATTGCTCCAAATCCAATAATAAAAGTTAAGATATAAAAATATCCAATTAATCCTGTCGCATAAAATACAGACTTTCTAGCCTCTTTTGCGTCTTTTACAGTAAAAAAGCGCATTAAAATATGTGGCAATCCAGCTGTTCCAAACATTAACGCAAGCCCTAAAGATAGCGCAGAAATCGTATCTGGTAAAAATCCTCCCGGCAGCATTATTGCCTCACCTTTAGGATGATTTTGCACTGCCTGTGAAAAATAATAACTCAAATCAAACTTTGTTAAATACAAAATCATAATCGCCATAAAAGTAGCTCCACCAAGCAACAAAATCGCCTTGATAATTTGCACCCAAGTTGTTGCGTGCATTCCACCAAAGACAACATAACAAATCATCAAAATCCCAACAAGCACAACAGCCACCGTGTAAGGAAGTCCAAACAAGAGTTGGATAAGTTGCCCAGCACCCACCATTTGCGCGATAAGATAAAATACAATCACACTAAGTGCAGAAACTGCTGAAATCACACGAATAGGCTTTGCATTTAAGCGATACGCCGTAATATCCGCGAAGGTGAATTTACCAAGATTTCTAAACTTCTCCGCAATCAAAAACAAAATAATAGGCCAGCCAGCAAGAAATCCAATAGAATAAATTAGCCCATCAAAACCATTTGTAAAAACAAGTGCTGTAATCCCAAGAAAACTAGCCGCGCTCATAAAATCTCCAGCAATTGCTGTCCCATTTTGCATTCCTGTAATATTCCCACCTGCTGTGTAAAATCCACTTGCGCTTTGGCTTTTTTTGTTTGAATAATAAGTAATTAGCAAAGTGCCAAGCACAAAAATTAAAAACATCGTTACTGCAATAGGATTAAACGCATTTTGCGTAACATTCTCCACATCAAAGCTAGCAGCATTTGCAAGACTTGCACCAAACAATACCCCCAAAGTTAGTTTAATACTTTTTTCCATTTTTCAATTCCTCCAATGCTCCGCTTTGCTCTAAATTTTGCAAAATCCCATCTTGTTGCCTGTCAAAATACTGGTTTGCTAAAAATGTATAAAGACCAGTAGCCGTGATACACAGGGCAATCAAAAAGATTCCGACAATAATTCCAAGTGTAATTGAGCTAGGACCTAGACGATACCCTAAAATATCTGGAAAAAGCCCTATACTAATAACAAAAGCGTAATAACAAACTAGAACAATGGCAGATAACCACAACGCTACTTTGTTTCTAAAGGAAACAAATTTTTTAAATTCCTGGATAGATTGTTGATAATCCACATTTTTTCTCATTTATTACTCCTTACAAATTGTAATTTAGCCATTAAAATGTTACAAAAATTCCAATAATAAGTATAGAGTAAAAAATAAATATTTCAATAAATACAATATAAATGTATATTTTAGTAACATTTATATATTAAATTACATTTTGTAACATATTAGTAAATAAAAATTTGGAATAGTATTTTTGGATTCTATCTTAGTCCTTTGGTATAAGCCACAGAAAAATATCATCTGCAATTTGCTCACTATGAAGTAGATTAAAGTTTGCATTTAGCGACATTGTAAGATTGGAATCCCTTTTGAAATTTGGGCTTAAAATCACAAGTGTTAAATCCATAGAATTTTGAAGTGCCTTAAAAAGCCCAGATCCCCCTTCACAAAAGATAAAACCATGCAAGGCTTTCACTTGCTCTAGGCTATGTAAAATCTCTACTTTACGATTTGGAATTTCAAATAAAGGCGCGGATTTTGGGAAGTCCTTTTGACGCGTTAGAATCGCTACATTTGGATTTCTTTGCTCTAAAGTCGCAAAGCGCGTATCAAGACGCGGATTATCCACACGCACACTCTCTCCAGAAATTAGCAACACATCAGCTTTTGTGCGATAATCGTGCATTAGGCTTTGTGCTTGGTGTGTGCTAATTTGCCCACCATCAATGCTACCATCAAGCCTGCTTGCATATTTAAAAAGCATAAATTTACCCTGTGTTTGCAACAATCTAAAGGGAAGCAAAAGTGCATTTGCTTGTTTATGGATTGCTTGTAAGGCTTCCACCTCCCACGCTTTAATCACACAAATTCCTGCTTCTATAAGCTCTTGTGCGCCGCCTTTTGCACTTTTATCGCAATCTTGTGTAGCAATGATTACACATTTTGGCTTTAGAGTTTTAAGCAAAGTAGCACACGAAGGTGTTTTACCCTTTTTATTGCTACTGCAAGGCTCTAGGGTTACATAAAGCATTGTATCCTTAAAAATTGGAATCGCATTTTTCAAAAGATAGGAATGAATTGCTTGAGATTCCTTTAAAGACAAAATCGCATTATCGCCACTTAGGGCTGCATAGGCTTTTTGTAAAGCTAACACTTCCGCGTGGGGCTTACCACATTCTTTGTGAGATTCTAAGCTTACAATCGCCCCATTTTCATCTAGCACTAAAGCTGCGACAGCAGGGTTTGGAAGCGTTTTTAACTGCTCTTTCCACGCACATTGCAAACACAAATCCAAATAAAATGCGTGCGCCAGCATTTTATTTACCACTCAAAGTAGGTTTGAGCCTTTTTAATCGCATTTAGCGGAATCTCTACGCCATTTTCTAGCACAAGAACACTTTCGCTAACACTTACTAACTTGCCCTTAAATTCTTTTTTACCTGCAATTTCTTGAAGCGTTTTAACCTTAATTAACTCATTAATCGCGCCTTTATAATGCGCTAAGGTTTTCAAAACGCGTTCAATCCCGGGTGAGCTAACTTCTAAGTAATATTTTTCAAAATCTGGCATTTCTACATCTAGCAAAGGAGAGAGCGCAAGGCTCACCTCTTGACAATCATCAAGGCTTACACTTTTGGATTCCATATTTTTTGTGATACAAATACGCAAAATTTGATTTTCATTTTCTTTAAGAGTTAAAACATCATACAAATCAAATCCCAAACTCTCCACTAAAACTTTAATCTTATCTTCCAAATTTGGCGAAATTGTCATTTAAGATTCCTTTTCTTTGTTTTCACGCTCTTTTTGTAAAGCTTCAAAGATTTGATCAAGGCGATTTTCCTGCTCTAAGCTTCCATCAAAGATAAATTTAAAGTCTGGGCAACGAAACCAGCCTGTTTCCTCTAAGCAAAACGCCTTGATTAAACTATGTGCCTTTTTGAGCTGCTTTAAAATCTCTGCTTTTTCTTTTTCTGTGGCAAATGGTGCATTTAAAAACACTTCAGCAAAGTATTTTCCACGCGAACAACGCACATCAACAACATTAAGCGCATTTAAGCGCGTATCACTCAAATTTGCTAACGCACTAGGTAAAATCTCTTTTAAAAGGGATTGTGTGCGTGCTTGTTTTAGCATTAAAGCGTCCTTTGTTTTTCTACTTCTTTGTAAGTTTCAAACACATCGCCAATTTGAATATCATTATAATCCTCTAGCATAATTCCACACTCAAAGCCTTTAGCCACTTCTCTTGCATCATCTTTGAAGCGTTTTAATGAAGCAATATTTCCCGTGTGAATCACTACCCCATTGCGGATTAAACGCACTTTAATTCCGCGCTGAATTGTGCCTTCTGTAACAAAACAACCTGCAATTGTGCCAGCTTTTGCAATACTAAAGGTTTCTCTAACCTCTGCTTGCCCAGTATTTTCTTCTTCCATAACTGGTGAAAGAAGCCCGCCTAATAAAGCTTTAATATCATCTAATAAAGAATAGATAATAGAGTAGGTTTTAATCTCTATTCCAAGCTCTTTTGCCTTGTTTTTAACACTACCAGTTGGACGCACATTAAAGCCTAAAATCACGCAATTTGTGCTAGCTCCAGCGAGCGTTACATCACTCTCTGTAATGCCACCTACACCTTTGTGGATAATATTAACTTTAACTTCTTCATTTTGGAGCTTATCCAAACTTCCACGGATTGCTTCTAAGCTTCCTTGTGTATCTGCTTTAATAATCACAGGCAAAGTTTTTAACTGCCCTAAAGCAACCATTGAACTTAACTCATCAAAAGAAACCTTTGTGGAATGTGAAAGCTCTTTTTGACGCAAGTGTGCTGCACGCTTTTGCGCATAATCTCTAGCAATCGTATCATTTTCTACCGCTAAAAGCACAGAGCCAGCTGGTGGCACTTCGCTTAATCCTGTAATCACACCAACGCCAGATGGAGTAATACTAGAGATAGAACGCCCTAAATCATCACTAATTGCCCTAACTCTTCCAAAAGAAGTATCCGCAATAATGCTATCACCAACCCTTAGCGTTCCATTTTGCACAATAAGTGTTGCAACAGGACCTTTGCCTTTCTCTAAACTGCTTTCAATAACAATAGCGCGTGCAGGGCGATTTGGATTTGCCTTTAAATCTAAAATCTCTGCTTGCAAAAGAATTGTTTCTAATAAATCATCAATTCCTTCACCAGTTTTTGCAGAAATATGCACAAACTCATATTCTCCACCCCATTCAAGCGGTGTGAAGCCTAGCTCTGCTGCTTCAGCTTTAAGCTTATCTGGATTTGCATCAGGCTTGTCAATTTTATTAACTGCAATGATAATAGGCGCATTTGCCGCTTTTGCGTGGTTTAATGCTTCAATAGTTTGAGGTTTCACCCCATCATCTGCGGCAATAACAATAATTGCTACATCTGTAACAGAAGCTCCTCTAGCGCGCATTTCACTAAAGGCTTCGTGTCCGGGCGTATCAATAAAAGTAATCTCTCTACCACCCTTACTAATGGTGTAAGCACCAATATGTTGCGTGATTCCGCCTGCTTCACCTGAAGCAATTTTTGTATTTCTAATGTAATCCAACAAAGAAGTTTTGCCGTGATCCACATGCCCCATAATCGTAACAACCGGAGCGCGCGTAATTAAATGCTCTTCTTTGTCTTCATTATCGTGAAGTTGAGTATAATCTAACTCATCAGCAGTATTTAAAAGCTCCACTTGCACGCCAAATTCTTCCGCTAAAATTTCAATAGCGTCTTTTTCTAAAAAGTCGTTTTTAGTTACCATCATTCCAAGGCTAAAAAGCACTTTAATCACTTCACCGGTGGTTCTACCAATTTTCTCTGCAAATTCGTAAGCCCTAATTTCCTCTGGAATCTTGACCATACCACTTACGGCTTCTTGCACCTTTTGGACTTTTGGAGCCTTTTTGCGACTAGAACGCCTTGTGCTACCCTGCTCCATAAAAGGATTATGGCGTTGGACTTTAATACGCTCAGTTGTCGCCTTGCGTTCATTTTCTTCTTCGTCCATATCGCGTTCATCTTGCACACTTAAGTCAAATAAAATAACTTCTTCTTCATCGTCATCTACACTTTGAAATTCTCTATTATCCAACAAATCCATTTTTTGCTGTCCTAAATTTTTACTAGTTTGCAAGCTTGGCTTTTCTTTTTTCTTTTTCTTTTGCTGTGTGTGGCTTTCTTCTAAATTTCCTAATAAATCTTGCAAAGTGCGCGGTGATTCTTTGCGTTCTTCTTTTTTAGACTCTTTAATGCTCTCTGTCTCTTTAAAATCACGCTTTTTGACAATCCTTAAACCCGTGCGTTTAATTGCTAGATTATCTTGCCCATTCACTTCTTTTGTTACTAATGTTTCTTTTGATGTATCTTGCAAGGTTTCCTGTGGCGCTTCTTGCTTTTCTTGCAAAATCTCTTGTGTAGCTTTTTTAATAGACTCTCTAGGCAAATTCTCTTGCATAGAATCCTTTTTGAGAGTTTTTGAAGTAGTGGCTTTTGGCTTTTTTTCTGTGCTAGATTTTGCTTTAGCGCTAGATTTTGCACTTTCTTTTGTATCTTTTTTAGAATCCTTAGTTACAGTTTTTTTAGGGCTTTCTTTGCCAGCGTTTGGATTAACACCTGATAAAATATAGTTATAAAGAACATCGGCTTCTGTGGCAGTAACGGCACTTGAAGCAGTTTTTACTTCAAAACCTAACTCTTGTGCTTTTTGCAAAACTTCTTTGCTTGTTTTACTTAACTCTTTGGCAATTTGACTAATACGGATTTTATCCATATAAAAAAATCTCCTTTAATGCGGTTTTAATTATCTCTTTGTGTTTCTTATCCAATTTGCAAATTCTTGTGATGTGATCGCTTAATTTTGGAGCTTCTTGGCAGTTTCTACACACATAAAAGCTTCTGCCAAAGCCTTGAAATACTTGCAATTTAGAATTTTGATATTGCAAGCGTAGCAAAGATTCTTGTGGAAACCTCCCCCTACACACAACGCACATTCTAACCGGACTAGACATAAACTCTCATTATAGCAAACTAGAACTTAAATTCATCACCAAAATATTCTAAACTCTCATTTTCAAATAACACACCATCATTATCAAACTCCAAGCTTAACACTTTTAGCTTTGAAAACTTCTGACTAAGCGCATCAAATAAACGCTTTTTGTCATCTTGATAACACAGACTAAAAAAGCTTGAACCGCTACCTGAGAGTGTGCTCATTAATGCACCATTTTGTAAAGCGGTGCGTTGCACTTCAAAAAGCAATGGAATTTGCTTCATTCTATAAAATTGGTGAAGTCTATCTTGACTTGCTTCACGCAACAAATCAAAACGCCCTGTAATAAACGCACTTGAAAGCAAACTTGCGTGCGAAAGATTAAACACAGCATCTTTTTGAAAATAGCGTTTAGGAAGACTTTGGCGCGATAAATGCGTGGAAGTAGATTGATTTGGAATCACCACTACGGCAGAAATGCTATCTGGCAAAGACTGATTGATAAAACGCACTTCCTTGTCTCTACTTGCCAACATACAAACATTAAATCCCCCCATACACGCTGGAGTGATATTATCTGGATGAGACTCATAACGCAATGCAAGATTTACAATCTTTTGCTTATCAAAAGGCACTTGTGCCACCTTAAATGCAGCAGAAATTGCACCAATAATTACTGCCGAACTACTTCCAAGCCCCCTAGAAATAGGAATTGCATTATCAAAAACAAACTTAAATGGAATCGCAGAACCTGTGAGTTTTTTTAGTTGCTCATTAAAGATTCTAACAAAAACATTATCCACGCGTAATTTTGGATTCTTAGAACCTTCGCCGTGGATTTGGATAGAAGTAATTTTAGATGGCTTTAGACTAAAACGATTATAAAGCTTAAGCGCAAGCCCTAAGCTATCAAAGCCCGGACCCAAATTAGCACTTGTTGCTGGGACACGAAACTCCATATTATTCCCTACCCTAGATTTGCAAATTTTAGAGTAAATTCCACTTCACCCTTACCAATGCGTAGCTCTTTTGCAATAGAATCTACACTCCAACCATCTTTAAACATAGCAATAATACGCCCTTCATCAATATTTGTAGGACTCGTAGGTGTATAAGCAAACTCTTTAATCCTATCTTCTAGAGCAAACATTTTATTTTCTAAATGCTCTATATTATCCAAAATACTCTTTGTCCCTTGCCATTGTGCTTTAAGCGATTCCATATCATTACGCAAGGGAGCAACTTGCGCCCCTAAATTTGCATCAAGCAGATTTTTCATCTCTAGACGCGTATCTTGATAAATTTGCGCCTTAATACTAACTTTAAAGCGTTCTAGCTCACTTTCTTGCTCTTTTATACGCTTAGTTAAACGATAGATTTCCTTATTTAATTCTTCAATAGACTTTTCATATCGTCTTGCGCGCTTATTGCTCTCACTCTCCTTTAAATACAAGTATGCAATCAACAAAACAAAGACAACAACAATTCCAATTCCGCCCCAAAGCACAACATTTATCTCACTACCCATTTTCTGCCTTTTTGCTATTCTTTATTGATCGGATTAATGCTCTCTCTTTGCTTGCAACATAGCCGTCCCATTCCACTTCATCGCGTCCGTGGATTTTTTCAATCCACGCAAGCCCAGAATGATACACAAAATACACTGGAACAATACGCGCAGGAAAAGTTGGAAGCTCTATTCTACCATAATAAAGCGTATTTTCTAAAAGATTAGAATCCTTAAGAGCAAAACAACTATGCCCAATTGTAACAACACTCCCTTTGTTTTCTAATGCTACATAATTCTTTTTTTCTCCACTAATACGCGCTTCAAGGGATTCTATCTTTCTATAAATCTCTACAAGTAGTTCTAAAATCACCACATTATCCGATTCCAAATTTCCCTTTTTAGCGCGCGTTAAGCGCAACCATTCTCCAATAGGATCTTCATCGCTTTGTGTAAGTTTGTTAAACTCTTGCACAAAGGCTTCTGCATTATTATGCACTGCTTCGTATTGAATATTTAAGAATGTTTGGATTAAACGGCTTTTTGCAAAATTTTCCATTGAATTTTCCTTATCTACTCATAAAATCCACAATACAAAATCCTAAAAACGCAATTCCTAAATAGCCATTTATTGTAAAAAACGCGCGCGGAATATGTTCAAAGTTTTTAGACACCAAATATTGCTCAACACTTAATGCAACAACTGCCACAACAAGCCCTATCCACATCCACATTCCAAGCCCAGCTTCTTTAATAAATAATGCCCAAAAAATAAGCGTTAAAGCGTGAAAAATACGCGAAATCCAAAGCGTTTTTTGCACTCCAAAAACACTTGGCACAGAATATAACCCTTCTTTTTTATCATGATTTATATCTTGCAAAGCATAAAGCAAATCAAACCCAGCTACCCAAAATAGCACACCAATGCACAAATACACACTCCATAGCGGAATCTCTCCACTAACTGCAACAACTCCAGCAATTGGCGCAAGCCCTAAAGATAGCCCAAGCACCAAGTGTGCTGCGCTTGAAAACCGCTTCATTAAAGAATAACTTGCCAAAATAATTAGAATCGGAAATGAGAGATAAAAGCACAAAGGGTTAATCACATATCCCATTGCCACAAAAATTAACGCATTTACAAAAATAAAAAGTAGCATTGCCCCCTTAGAGATTCTACCATCAACGCTTGGACGATTTTTTGTGCGTGGATTTGTCGCATCAAACTTTCTATCTGCAAAACGATTAAACGCCATTGCAAAATTCCTAGCGCTCACACTTGCAATCACACCAAAAATAAGCAATTTAACACCAAACCAACCTTGCGCTGCTGTAACCATTGCGATAAAAATAAAAGGCATAGAAAAAATACTATGCTCAAACATTACAAGCTCTCTAAAGTCTTTAACCTTTTGCAAAAATTGCATAAACTTCCTTATTTTACACCCAAAGAGATGATTTTCTTAAATCCTTCGCTTACTGATAAATCCGAGATTTTCACCTTATCTTTTGCGATTTTTAATACAAAGCCTGAAGTAGGATTTGGCGTTGTTGGCACAAACACCCAAAACACTTCCTCTTCTTCTTTTGTAATAAAACCTAGAAGCTCCATATTCCCCACATTCACATACGCCACGCCTAAATAGCCATCTTTATTTTTACCAGAGAAAATGTTTAAAACTTCTTTAATCCCAGAATAAATGCTTTTAACCAGCGGAATCCTACCAATGATAATTTCTGATACTCTAATGAGCAAAAATTCTTTATTCTTATCCACTAAATACCCAATATAATAGAGCAAAACCACACTTAAAACAAAGATTAAAAGCGTGATAAATAAATTTGCATTTGTGATTCCAAAAACAGAATAAAAAATGTTCGCGCAAAACTCATAAACAAAAGAAAATATCCAAAACAATAGCAAAAAAGGCAGAATCGCAAAAATCCCTTTGCTAACTTTAGAAATTATGGTATCCACACAAAAATCCTTTGCCAAACAAAAATTTCAGATTCTAACCTAAAAAGCATTAAAATACAAATACACTCCATAGCAAAAATACACAATATTAAGCCCCAAAAGTCCTAAAAAAGCAATTTTATACCTAACTGCCACAAGGCTTAGGGCATTACAGAATAAAAACGCATAAATTCCGGGATTTAAAGGAATTGTGCGCGTTGGAATCTCTAACCACCACAGCAAAAGCGTATCTAAGATTCCACCCAAGCCTAAAAAATGGGCAAAGAAAACCAAGGGATAATATAAGCTAAATAATGGCGTAAATATGAGTGAAAGCAGTGATAAGGGGGAAAATGGCGGAAAAAAATAATATACAATAATTCCCATTTGAAAAAAGGTAGAAGCATTAAGTGCGATTCCATAAAATAACTTCTTTAATACGCCTTTTGGAATCTTAAAATATTTAAAGAAAAGAAAAATATACAGCACACCAAGGCAAGAAAAATAAAAGCCCACAGAAAACAATAATTGCGGAAAAAACGCAAGCAATCCCAAAACGCACCAAAATAACATCTCAAGTCGCCAAATATCAATCCCTCTCCACAGCATAGCAAACGCCACCACACTCATTGTAATAGCACGCAAATATGAAGGTGATTGCGTAAGGATTAAATAATAAGCCAAAAGCAACGCAACCACCATAAAACCCACATCAAAAAAGAAATTCCTAAAAGGAAAAAATCTTGCCTGCAAAGGCTTATATAAAAATCCCAAAATAAAAAACCCAACCGCGCTTAAAATCCCAGTATGAAAACCAGAGATTGCAAAAATATGTGCGATTCCATAACTTTGGGCTAAATCTCTCCATTGCTTTGGCAAACTATCAGCTAGAAAAAGTGCTAAATAATACTCCCCCATAATTTGCGTAGAATGCTGAGAAATAATACTTTGGCGCAAACTCTCTTTAAACCCTGCACCAGAATCGCGCAACAAAATAATGCTAAAACTAGGCGCGTAAAATCCCTTCAAAAACTCTAAAAATCCCACATTTTTAAACACCAAACGCAACAAAACTTCTTTACGCTTAATATCGCGCAAATCTTCATAAGTGGTGGTATAAAAGATTCCAATATCACTTTTAAGTTTTAAAACAGAATAAGTTTTATTATTTTTTGTTTTTGTGTATTGTAATAAGACTTCAGCTCTAATTTGTGGCGTTTGCTCCAACTTTAAAGTGTGAAATTGATAAAACTTAAACAAAAGTGTGCAACCACACACAATAACTAAAAAGGCAAATAATATAAGGCGTTCTTTAAAAGTTGTAAATAAAGAAACAGGCTCTAACACAATCAATCAAAGAATCGCAAAAGCGATTCTTATAGAATTAAAATTTGCAAATAAAAATGTCTATATTAGAATTTTGCAAAACATCTAAGGCAAAAAAGCTAATTTTTCCGCTTGTTGGCAAGGCGATTAATGAAGCATTTTTAGATTCCGCCACACTTAGCAATCTTGTATAAGATAAGATTCCACTATCTAGCACCACTTCACTTTTACCAGAGAAATTTTTTAAGAATTTTTTTGAAATTTCTTTTGCCCTATTTTCAGTATCTTTATTAAAACTTGAGATTTGTTCATCATCAGCACCATAATGCCCCAAACGCAACTCAAAAGGGCGTGCAATCATATGATAAAAAATTAAATTTGCATTTGGAAAGAACTTGCGTGTCGCCTTTGCTGTCTTTAAAGAATCTTCTGAAAAATCCGTTGGAGAAAAAATATTTGCGTAATCTGGCAAAGACTCATCTTTTGTTACAAGCACTGGAATTTCAGCCTTTCTTACAATGCGTTTTGCCACAGAACCTAGTAAAACTTCTGTTAAATGCTGCGTCTCTCCCGTTGCGCCAATGATTAGCAAACGGCATTCCCTGTCTTTTGCGTGTTTGTGAATCTCTTTGTGGATTGTGCCCACATAGCAAAATTGTGCAATCTCCACTTCTGGTTTTGGAAAATGATCTGCAATAAACTTTGCTAATGCCTCTTTACCGGCTTTTTTATCCTTTTTTGGATCGTGAAAAATAGAATATTCCACTATATGCACAATATCAAGTGAGCATTTTTCTTTTTTTGCTAGATACATTGCCTTTGTTAAGCTAACCAAACTGCTTTTTGAAAAATCCGTTGCGACTACGATTCTATCTTTCATACACCACCCTTAAATTTTAGATAAATAGCCTACATTATACCAAAGATAAAGATTAAATAAAGCCAAAGACTTCATAAAATCCTTTAAATTTTTCATTATATTTTCAAAACTACCCATTTATCTTTTAGTTTATAAGATTTAGAAAATCTTAGTATTTAATCATTATAAAACTTGACAATAATAGACTAAAGTTATATAATACACGCAATCTTAACACAAGGAAAATCTATGAACCTTTTAGAAAAGCTCACCAACACATTACAAGAAACCTTAGAGCAAGGTGCTTCACTTGCCTTACATAATAAAAACCAAGAAATTGAACCTATTCATCTCTTTTGGGCTATGCTAACTAACACTAGCTCACTTTTAAACCAAGCTCTAAACCGCTTAAATATTGATAAAACAGCTCTTGAACTTGAAGCAAAAAGCATTGCTAGCGCACTTCCACAAAGCAGTAGCGTAACAAAAGAAAACCTTAAAATCTCACGCAATCTAAGCGATGCCTTAAACCAAGCTGATGGGCTAGCAACAAAAAATGGCGATTCTTATATTGCTCTTGATACCTTTATTCTGGCAAATCTACAAGAGCCTACTATTAGGAATCTTTTTTCTAAATTTTTAGATATTAATGAGCTTAAAAAAACTTTTGAAGCAATGCGTGCAGGAGCTAAGATTGATTCACAAAGCGCTGATGAAAACTTAGAATCCCTAGAAAAATTTGGCATTGATTTAACAAAAAAAGCCATTGAAGGCAAGCTTGACCCAGTCATCGGTAGAGATGAAGAAATCACCCATATGATGCAAATTTTAATTAGAAAGACAAAAAACAATCCTATTCTCCTAGGCGAACCCGGCGTTGGAAAAACCGCTGTTGTAGAGGGACTCGCACAAAGAATTGTTAAAAAAGAAGTGCCACTTTCTTTGCAAAACAAACGCGTAATTGCCCTTGATATGAGTGCATTAGTTGCAGGGGCAAAATATCGCGGAGAGTTTGAAGACCGCTTAAAAAAAGTGATTGATGAAGTCAAAAAAAGTGGAAATGTTATTTTATTTATTGATGAAATCCATACAATCGTAGGTGCAGGCGCTAGCGAAGGTGGAATGGACGCTGCAAATATCCTAAAACCCGCTCTTGCAAGGGGAGAACTCCACACCATAGGCGCAACAACACTCAAAGAATACCGCAAATATTTTGAAAAAGACGCTGCCTTACAAAGACGATTCCAACCTGTAATGCTAAATGAGCCTAATGTTAATGAAGCCTTGCAAATTTTACGCGGGATTAAAGAAAGATTAGAAGCCCACCATAATGTAACTATAACAGATAGTGCATTAGTCGCCGCTGCAAAACTCTCAAGTCGCTATATTACAGATAGATTCTTGCCTGATAAAGCCATTGATTTAATTGATGAAGCAGCCGCTGAACTTAAAATGCAAATAGAATCCGAACCAAGTGAGCTTGCCAAAGTTAAAAGAGAAATGGAAGCCTTGCAAGTTGAAAAAGAAGCACTTTTAATGGAAAAAAGCGAGAAAAACCAAGCACGCATTGCAGAAATCCAAAAAGAACTTAGCGACAAAGAAGAAGTTAAAAAAGCTCTAGAAGCGCAGTTTGAAACAGAAAAACAAGTGTTTAACAAAATTGCTAACATTAAAATAGAAATTGACTCTTTGCGCACACAAAGCACGCTAGCTAAACGCAATGGGGATTTTAGCAAAGCTGCTGAAATTGATTATGGCAAGATTCCACAGCTAGAAAACGAACTCAAAGAGCAAAATCAAAAATGGGAGAATATGCAAGAAAATGGCACACTTTTAAGAAATGCAGTATTACCAGAATCCATTGCAGCAGTGATTAGCCGTTGGACACAAATCCCTATTAAAAAAATGCTCCAAGATGAAAAGGACAAAATTCTAGGCATTGAAGAAGAGCTTAAAAAAGATGTTGTAGGACAAGATAATGCCTTGCACGCTATTGCAAGAGCTATAAAGCGCAATAAAGCAGGCTTAAGTGAGCTAAATCGCCCCATAGGAAGCTTTTTATTCTTAGGACCCACAGGTGTTGGGAAAACAGAATCAGCTAAAACGCTAGCTAGATTCTTATTTGATAGTGAGAAAAATCTTATCCGCATTGATATGAGCGAATATATGGAAAAACACGCTGCAAGCAGACTTGTTGGCGCACCTCCGGGATATGTAGGCTATGAAGAAGGTGGGCAACTCACAGAAGCAGTGCGTAGGAAACCTTATAGCGTCGTTCTATTTGATGAAATTGAAAAGGCACATCCAGATGTGTTTAATATGCTTTTACAGGTGCTTGATGATGGGCGATTAACTGACAATAAAGGCGTAACCATTGATTTTAGAAACACCATTATTATTTTAACAAGCAATATTGCAAGCAATGCGATTATGGAAATTAGTGATTTAACAGAGCGTGAAAAAGCAGTAAAAGAAGCCCTAAAAGGCTATTTTAAGCCAGAATTTTTAAACCGCTTAGATGATATTATTATCTTTAATCCTTTAGGATTAGAGCAAATCACAAGCATTGTAGAAATTCTCTTTAAAACAATCCAAAAGAAAGTGCAAGAAAGAGATATTAACGTTACATTAGAAGAAAGCGCGAAAGAATTTATTGCAAAAGTCGGATTTGATCCTATTTATGGAGCTAGACCCCTTAAACGCGCACTTTATGAAGAAATTGAAGATCGCCTAGCAGATTTAATTTTACAAGATAAAATCAAAGAAGGGAGCAAGGTTAGCTTCTATGCAGAAAATGGTAGCATACACGCTAGAATCCTTTAAGATTCTAGCTAATATCATTTTCTTCAATCTTATTCTTTTCTTTCAAATTCAAAAGAAATTCATCAACACCTACAAAGAAATCCATTACATTTACTTCTAAAATCATAGATATTTGCAAAAGATGTTCAATATTAAAATGTGCTCCTTTTAAGCAAATCTCTGAAAAAGATACCAGACTTACAGAATTATGTCCCATTGCAAGAGATAATTTTAATTGCGAATATTTCTTTTGTTTTCTAATTTTTGCAACATTTGCTCCAATAATTTTATAAGCATACAAAACATCTTTTTGCTCTAACAAACTTCACCTTATAATAATAAGTTATTTTTAATTATATTTTTTATAAAATCACTTAACAACTTGTAATAATAAGTTGTTAATAATATTATTTAATTCAAGGAGATTAAGATGTCCAAATTATCACTCGTAACGAGTAGGATCCTTCTAGGAGTAGGAATTGCAGGTGCTGTTGTAGCAAACGCAGTTACTATTTCAGATAAACCGAGCTTTGATACAAATTTCAAGTATTCTAATGGCTCTATAACAACAAGTGATAAATCAGCAATTACAACTGATTCGAATTCAACTTTTAGCTATGATGTTAATACTTATGTAGATAAAGATGGAAAACCTTTAGATGTTAAAAATTTAAACATTAATGCAGATGGTAAAGAACTAACTGTTAGTGCTGGAGCAAGTCTTGGAGGGGAAGCACAAGACAATTATGCTTTCAATATCAAAGCTAAAACAATCAATATTGATTCTGCAAATGTTTTTCAAAACTCTAACATTACAGGGGATACAACTTTCACTAATTCTTTGAATGTTACAGATAGTGTATTAAATATTAAAGGAAACACAACTTTAGGAAACAACACTTCTTTAGATAATGGTCGTATCAATATCAATGGAGATTTAACAGCTAATGGTGGAACATTTAATTTTGCAGGAAATAGCTTAATTCATGCCACTGGAGCAGGAAATATCACAGGCTCAACTTTTAACCTAGATTCAGGAAATAATTTCTTCTTAGGAAAATACACTCTTGTGCAAGCAGATAAAAAATTAAATGCAAATGCAGCAACAAATACTCTAGGAAAAATTTCATATGATAGACATATTAATAGCTTGCTTAGCAATCCAAACACTCTAGGTCAAGGTGAAAATGGTGAATATGAAATTACAATGAATATCAACCAAGCAGGTGGCAATAGCACAAACACTCTACTAGGTCAGTTTGGATTAGATTATAAACTAGAGCTTTCAAAAGATGGAAAAACACTCTACATCAATGGAGAATCAACTGCAGACTTAAGCAAGACAGAAGTGAAAGCACTTCTTGGTGGTTTTATTACTCAAGAACAAACTTTAGTTACTGCTGCAACACAAAAATTAAACACTTCAAAGACAGGTAAAGAAGCTAGCAAGAAAGGTGCTGAAACAGGCAAAAAAGACGCTGAAGCACAAAAGAAAAACTTGCAAGCACAATTAGAAACTGCAAAAGATCAAGAGCAAAAAGATAAAATCCAACAACAAATTGATGCGCAAGATAAAATTATCGCAGATACAACCGCGCAAATCAATAAATTAACAAATGAGCTTAAATCTATTGAAGCAGCTCTAAAAGATCTTGCTAATAAATCTCAAGGCTTAACTGCAGCCGCAGGAAAAACAGAAGCAATTGATATCATTAAAGCAATCACACCAAATATCAATGCAAATCTTGCAAATAGCGCACTAACTAATATCAAAGATAAAAATAACACCGTTTTGGCTGGAGTTATGCTTGATAGTGGAAATCTCGCTTCTATGACAACTTCACTTTCTAACGCAGGAAATAACGCAGAAGCAATTGGAATCTTAAATGGTATCGTAACTGCTAAAGGCATAGATAATAGTAAAATTCTAGGAGCAATCACAAACACAAACTTCTTCAAAACTACAAGAGATAATGCAAAAGCTATCGCAAACCTTTCTGATTCTTCATCTTCTGCGACAAATGCAATCAATGTGTCAAATGATATGGCAATTGGAAGTCGTATTGCAAGATTTAATAATCCTTATGGAGATAAATTTGCAAGTGTAGCTTCTGATACTGGATCATACAAATATTATGACACATATACAGCTAGCGTATGGACAAATGTGTTTGGTGGTGCAAATATCATTGATGGCGAATCTGGTGGTTTATATGGAATTAGTGTTGGTGTTGATGGAAACCTTACAGACAATGTTTTATTGGGTGGATATATAACTTATGCCAATGCAACACTAGAAGACAATCTTGTTAATCAAGAGTCTGATAACTTCCAATTTGGTGCATATTCTCTTATTAAACTTAATCCAACTTGGGAGCTTAATCTAAGAGCATATGGACAATTTGGCAAAACAGATCAAGAAGTTTCTACAATTGCTGGAGCAAATACTGCAGATTTTACAAAAAGATTCTTTGGTCTTAGTGCAAATGTTGGAAAAGTGCTAGATTTTGGTAATAGCATTTTCTTAAAACCATTTATCGGCGCAAATTATTACTTTAGCTACACTCCAGACTATACAGAATCCGGCGTTTTAGCTCAACATGTAAGATCATCTACAAACAATTCTTTAAGCCTTGAAGTAGGTGCGGAATTTAGAAAATACTTCAATGCAAGTTCTTATCTTTTCGTAACACCAAAAATTGAACAATATGTTTTAAACAATGGGGACGATTATGTTGCAAGATTTGCTGGTTCTAGCTCAGTATTTAGCATTGCAGGAACAGACAAAGAAAAAACTTATGGTCAATTAACAATTGGCGGAAATGTAGAGCTTAGTGATTCTTGGAGTTTCAATGCAGGTATCGGGGCAAAACAAATTTTAGCAGGTGAAGTTGATGACAAAAATGAAACTTATCTTAGCGGAAATGTTGGCTTAAAATACAAATTCTAAGCAACAATACAAAACCAAACTTCAATTTTAATCTCCACCTATTTAAGTTAGGTTTTCACCTAACTTAAATAGAATATTCGTATCTCACTTGTATTAAAAAATTCATAAACAATAAGAGAATATAAAAGTTACCGACTATTTTGGAAAAATTGGAGAAATATAAGAATCATTAGAAAAACTAAGCATAATAATATGCCTAGCTTTTTACAGAAAATTTTAATTACGCTTGAGCTGATTAACAATTTGAAGCATAGAATCTGCAGTTTGAATAGATTTAGAGTTTGCTTCATACGCCCTTTGTCCAACAATCAAATCTGTCATTTCTTCAACAAGCTTCACATTACTTGTTTCTACAAATCCTTGCGCTAATTGCCCAAAGCCATTTAACCCCGGAGTGCCTACAATTGGATCGCCTGAAGCGTTTGTGTTAAGATAGAGATTATCTCCTAGTGCGTGCAAACCTGCTGGGTTAATAAAATTCACCGTTTCAATCTGCCCAAGTTGATTGACTTCTGTTTCATTGCCTTGCACAACAGTTACGGTGCCGTCTTTCCCAATATTAATCTGTGTGGCATCATCTGGGATTGTGATATTTGGCACTAGCAAATAACCTTGCGCATTCACTACATTCCCTTCATCATCACGCTTAAACGAACCATCGCGTGTGTAAGCAATCGTGCCATCAGGCAATTCAATTTGAAAAAACCCATTCCCTGTAATTGCCACATCAAGATTCTGCTCTGTTTCTTTAAAATTCCCTTGCGAGAAAATCTTTTGCACCGCTGTTGGTCGCACACCTAGCCCCACTTCAATCCCCGTTGGGCTTAGCGTTGTTTCACTTGTGCTAGAACCTGCATATTGCAACACTTGATGGAACAAGTCCGCAAACTCCGCTCTTTCTTTTCTATAACCAAAGGTATTTACATTTGAGATATTGTTTGAAGTTACATCAATTTGTAATTGTTGTCCTAACATTCCTGTTGTTGCTGTATAAAGTGCGCGCATCATTTTAAATCCTTTTTATGCTTTTGCTGCTAGTTTTGTGATTGCTTCTGTGTTTAGCTCATCCATATGCGTTTTTAACACCTTAGAATAAGCTTCTACTAAGCGATTTGTTTCAATCAGTCCTGTCATCTCTTGGACAACATTAATATTGCTTTTTTCTAAAAACCCTTGGCGGACTGCCCCGCTTCGCTCTAGTGCTTCGCGTTCATCTGTGCGTTCTTGCGGGTAAGAGTAGAGATTATCGCCGATTTTTTTAAGATATTTTGGATTTTCAAAAGACACCACGCCGATATTTGCCATTAATGCCATTTCACTAATGCCTTCGTTATTTAAATCCCTTGTATAAATGTTGCCATTGCTATCCACTTCTACTTGGAATCCATCAATAAATTCAATATATTGTGGAGCGTCTAAGTATTCGCGCGGAAGCACGGGATAACCTTCTTTAGTAACAAGCCTGCCTTGCTCATTTAGCACAAAGGAGCCATCACGCGTGTAGCGGATTCCATCAGGTGTCTCTACCATAAAATACATATTTTCTTTACTCAAAGCAAAGTCAAATGTATTATCTGTAATCATCATTCCGCCCACTTTATTGTCTGTGTATTCTTCTACAATTTGTGGAACGCGGTTTAAAGAGCGGTTATAAAACTGCGCTGCGTCTTTTGTTTGCTCATCAATAGGCAAAAACTCTTTGTGCTGTTCATATAAGCGCATAAAATCACCAATCACAACATCATCGCGTTTAAAGCCTGTTGTGTTAGCATTTGCGATATTGTTTGCAATAACATCTAGGCGGTTAATTTGCGTAACCATACCGCCTACGGAGTTGTAATATCCACCTTGCATTCTAAGCCTTTTTTACAAAATTACAAGACTTAAAGCAAAAGGTATTCCACAATAAAATCGTGTTTAATTATTCCTTAAAAAGTTTGCTATGGCTTCCTAGCCTTACAAGGTAGATTATTTTGTAACTTTCTGCTTCTTGCATATACTTCTGCAAAATTACTATAAGTCTTAGAATCTCCCTTACCACACATTTTAATAGCTTCTAGTGTTTAGGCTTTTTGGATTCCTTTAGAGACTAGCATTATAATGAAAGATTTTAAAAAAAGAAAAAGAAGCGGAGATAAAGAATAGAATCCCAAAAAGGGATTCTAAGACTACTGAAGTAGTCTTAAGATATTTTGTTGTGTTGCGTTTGATTGACTTAACGCATAGCTACCAGCTTGAGCTAGAATGTTTAGGTTAGAGTAGTTTGCAGATTCACTTGCAAAATCCACTTCTCTAATACCAGATTCTGCTGACTTCACATTCACTTGAGTGATTGTGATGTTGTTGATTGTTGATTGCATTTGTTGTTGCACAGAACCCAAGTCTGAACGGATAGCATCTAGTTGCTTGATTGCGGATTCTGCGATATCCATTACTAGCATCGCGCCTTTAAGCGTTGTTACACCACCACCTAGTGCATCTCCAGCTTGTCCAACAAATGTATTTCCTAAATTTGCGTTTGCTCCAATAGCTGATTTAACATCCGCACCAAAGACGCCTTTTGTTTCTCTTAGAGATGTAGTAGTTTGTGCAATTGAAGTATCACTAAAGAATGCGCCACCAGAAACTTTCATATCGCTTGCACCAAGCTTGGTTAGAGTTAAAGAACCAATATTTGTTGTTGAGAAACCATCTCCAATAATGTCTGATCCTGACGCACCTGAAACTGTAATCGCTCTACCATCTGTTGAAGTTAGGATTAGCTTACCATCTTCAGAGAGAGATGCTTCGACACCTGTTTCTTCTTTTCTTGAATTGATAGCTTGAATAAGTCTTCCATCTGCGTCATTTTTCTGGACACCTGTAATATCACCAATTCTTACACCATTGATAGTTAAACTTACAATGTCTCCCTCAGCAATAGAATCCGCACCAATACTTTGCACAGTTGCTTCTGCGCGGATTCCACCTAGATTATCAGAGTTTTTATTAATAACTTCTGCTAATGCACCAAGTCCTGTTCCAGCTGAATGAGAGATTTTTACAGATTCAAGAGTAATGTCTTTTCCATCTCTTTGTCCAACAAATTTCATTGTGATTTCACCCAAAGCTGTTCCTGCTGAGAATCTGATTGTCTCATTTCTCACATGCCCGATTTTATCAGAGCTTGTCGCACCAATACTTGTTCTAATTGTTTGGTTAGAATAAGCACCTACTTGGAATTCTTTGTTTGTAAATCCACCAGCAAGCAAGCTTAAGCCATTGTAACTTGTAGTTGCCGCAATATTATCCAAAGATTCAATCAAGCGGTTAATGTCAGCCTGGATTGCTGTTCTTGTTTGTGTTGTTTGACCATCTTGAGCAGCTTGAGTTGCTTTAGTTTTAATAGTATCTAGGATTTTAACTTGCTCGTCCATTGCTTTATCTGCAATTTGGATAATTCCCATACCATCGTTTGTGTTTCTAATCGCTTGTCCTAGTGCGTTTGCTTGAGAGCGTAAGCTATCAGCAATCGCCATTCCTGATGCGTCATCTTTTGCAGAGTTGATTCTTAACCCTGAACTTAACTTTTGCAATGAACTAGAAAGACTAGTTTGTGTAAAAGTGCTTTGAGCGTGTGCGTTTAACGCATTAACATTGGTATTGACTTGAAATGCCATTTTTAACTCCTTTTAATTGTGCTAACCCGTCCTTGGGTATGCATTGGTTTTACTAAAGACTAGCGTAAATTTATCTTTAGTAAGCTAAGCCAAAGACTTAAACCGCCTTGTAAAGTTTAGCTATGCAATTATATCGGATAAAAAACAAAAAAGATTAGAGTCAATTCTAAAAAATGTGCAAAATTTACAAAATTGTTAAAATTTTTGATAAATTTTATAAATACATATTGTATTTTTAAAATTTTATGATAGAATAGTGCAAATTTAATCAAAAAGGACAAAAATGACAACAAAAAATTATCAACAAGAAACTCTAGCACTACACGCTGACTATACCTTTGATACACAACGCACTTTAAGCGTGCCAATTTATCAAAACACTGCATATAGCTTTGAAAGTTTAGAGCAAGCAGCAGCTAGATTTGCGCTTCAAGAGCTTGGGAATATCTACTCTAGACTAGCAAATCCCACGCTTAATGTTTTAGGCAATAGGCTTGCAGCAGTTGAGGGTGGGGCTTTTGGAGTCCCAACTGCAAGTGGAACAGCAGCGATTTTTTACGCGCTTGTAAATCTAGCACAAAATGGCGATAATATTGTGTATTCTAATAAAATCTATGGTGGAACACAAACGCTTATTGCACACACTCTAAAACGCTTTGGGATTGAAGCTAGGGCGTTTGATATAGATAATATAGAAAAATCTTTAGAAAAAGTGATTAATGAAAAAACTAAGGTAATTTTCTTTGAGAGTCTATCAAATCCACAAATTGCAATCGCTGATGTGGAGAAAATCACAAAAATTGCTAAAAAATATGGAATCATAACGCTTTGTGATAACACGGTGGCAACGGCATTTTTACACAAGCCTTTTAACTTTGGCGTGGATCTTGTGGTGTATAGCCTTAGCAAATACATTAATGGGCAAGGAAACGCACTTGGCGGAGTTGTGATTGAGCGCAAAGGCTTAAATAGCTTGATTGTGGATAATCCACGCTATGCACCTTTTAATGTGCCTGATGAGAGTTATCACGGCTTGGTGTATGCGTCTTTAGCAGAATCTTTACCGATTTTTAGTATCCGTTTAATTACAGAGTGGCTAAGAAATATCGGTGCGACACTCTCCCCACAAAATGCTTGGCTTATTATTCAAGGCTTAGAAACACTAGAGTTGCGCATTAAAAAGCATAGTCAAAATGCCTTAGAAGTAGCGCGATTCTTGCAATCTCACCCAAAAGTTAAAGCAGTGTTTTATCCTAGCTTAGAAAACAATCCTTACCATTCATTGCTTCAAAAATATTTTAAAGACTCTCAAGCTAGCGGACTTTTGAGCTTTGAAGTGGAGAGCTATGAGAAGGCAAAAAGTGTTTGTAACGCACTAGAGATTTTTGAGATAGTCGCAAATATCGGAGATTCTAAATCGCTTGTGATTCACCCAGCTTCTACAACACATTCGCAATTAAATGAAAATGAATTAAAATCTGCTGGAATCACGCCTTGCACAATTCGCTTAAGTATCGGATTAGAATCACCACAAGATTTAATTACAGATTTAAAACAAGCATTAGAAAAATAAGGATTTAAAATGCCACTTGTTATTTCAGAAGAGATTCCAGCTTTTAAACTGCTAAAAGAACACGCTTTTATTATGGGCTGCAATCGCGCAAAAACGCAAGATATTCGCCCCTTAGAAGTGCTAATTTTTAATCTAATGCCAACAAAGATTCAAACAGAAAATCAGATTCTCTCTTTACTTGCAAACTCCCCTTTGCAGGTAAATATTACTTTGCTATCCACTTCTAGCTATATTGGCAAAAACACTCCAAAATCGCATTTAGACAGGTTTTATGTCAATTTTAGTGAGATTCAAGGCAAGAAATTTGATGGCGCGATTGTTACAGGCGCACCTATTGAGCATTTAGAGTTTAAGAGTGTGAAATATTGGGGCGAGCTTGTGCTAATAATGGAGTTTTTAAAAACGCATTGCACAAGCACGCTGTATCTGTGCTGGGGAGCAATGGCTGGGCTATATCACTTCCATAACATTCAAAAAATTGCTTTAGATTCCAAACTTTTTGGAGTGTTTGAGCATTTTTGCGTGCAACAAGATTTAATCTTAAATGGGCTTGATGAGCTTATTAGGATTCCACATTCTAGGCATTCTGGCATTAATGAAAATCAAGTTAGGAAAAATAAGAATCTAAAAATCTTGCTTGAAGGAAAAGAGAGTGGGATTACTGCATTAAAAGATGAAAAAGACTTTTTTATCCTAGGACACCCAGAGTATTCTAAAGATACACTAGATTTAGAATACAAGCGCGATTTGCAAAAGGGCTTAGAGATTACCAAGCCAAAAAACTACTATAATGCAGAATCTAAACCTGTTTTTTCGTGGCGTTCAAGTGCTAGCGTACTGTTTGCTAACTGGCTTAACTTCTCTGTATATCAAGACACGCCTTTTATTTTGCAATAGGTTTTTCATAGTAGATTAGATTCCGCTTGCGCGTTTCAAAATCATCAGAATCTGCGCTTAGATACACAATATAGCGATGATTTTCATAAAGACTATTAACGCTCTTTTGCTCGCCTTGTGTGGTTATAACTTGCTCTTGTGCTAGAAAAATTCCCCCCATTACCCTACCAAAAGGTGGCACAAAAAGTGATAAAACACACACCAAAGACACAAAAAATAAAAACTTAAAAAACTTATCTAAAAATGGAATCGCCAATCCTATACCAAAAATCCCCACACAAATAAAAAACGCCACAGGATTAAAAACATTGCCAAAAAAGGGGTTAAAAAACTCTCCGATTCCATAATATTTGATGTAACTTGCATAAATCCCAGCCCAGAACACGCAAAAGAGTAAAAAAACTAATACCAAACTCAACAAAAAAGACTGCAAAATATCTGTTGTTTTCATTATCTACCTTATTCTTTTTATTTGTAAATTTGAAATTTTATACATTTTTGAAGGCTTTTGTGCGCTTAAAAAACGCTTATCTAACACAATAATATCGGCTCTATCTAGTGCGAAATTTAAATCAAACTCCGCTTTGTGTGCATTTGCGGAGCTTGAATATAAAAATGGAAAAAACTCTAAAAACGCGCTGTGCGGGCTTTTGGCATTTACAAGGCGAACGGCTAGGGATTCTTGGCTTAAAGAGTTTTTGCCCCTATAAACAAAAGTGCTTTTTGTGCTTTTGCGCACCCTGTTTTTATGCGCATTTGGAATACGCACAAGATTTTTTAACTTACTCAAAGAATCTAGCGTTAAAAGCACACTTTGTTGTGTATTGCGCATCTTTGTGCGGTTTAATGCTCTAAAATCTTGGCTTAAAAAGCCAGCAGTTGTATCGCTTTGGGCTAAAAAAATGTATTCCATTATGCTAAATAATCTTGGATTGCCTTAGCAAAATTTGGATTCTTACTTTCTATCTCACAAATTGCGCTCACCGCTACACGCGCCGCTTCTATGGTGGTAAAATACGGCACATTATTGCGTAAAACTTGCGTGCGGATTTTGTCAGTATCATCCTTGCTTGAGGCTTCATCGCTTGTATTAATCGCTAAAGCAATTTCTCCATTTGCCAGCCTATCACCAATGTTTGGACGCCCTTCGCTAATTTTCAGTTCTTCTTCACACGCAATTCCATTTTGATTTAAAATTTCTGCTGTGCCTTTTGTTGCACAAATGCTAAACCCTAAACTTGCTAAATCTTTTGCTAAAGGCAAGGCTTGGGGCTTATCAAGCGCGCGCAAGGAAATAAACACTTTGCCTCTTGTTGGCAAGGCATTTTTACACGCCATTTGACTTTTTGCAAAACTTAGCCCAAAACTCTCACTTATCCCCATAACTTCACCCGTTGATCGCATTTCAGGTCCCAAAGTCATCACTGCGCCACTAAGTTTATTAAAAGGAAACACCGATTCTTTAACCGCAATATGTTTCAAAGCTTTTGGCTTATAAAGCCCATCTTTAAATTCCACTTTTTTGAAAGTATCATAGCATTCTAAAGCGGCTTTTAGATTTTGATTTACCATTACACTTGTGGCAACCTTTGCAAGCGGAATCCCTGTTGCCTTACTCACAAAAGGCACGGTGCGACTAGCGCGAGGATTGACTTCAATTAAATAAAGCGTATCTTCAAAAATCGCATATTGCGTATTCATAAGCCCTATAACACCTAAATTTCTAGCAATTTTTGCAGTGGTTTGCTCTATCTCTTCAAGCTTCTCTTGTGAAATACTAATTGTAGGCAAAGAACAAGCAGAATCACCACTATGGATTCCAGCTTCTTCAATGTGCTGCATAATCCCTGCAATATAGACATCTTCACCATCACAAATAATATCTACATCAAGCTCAATAGCGTTATTTAGGAATTTATCAATTAATACTGGGGAATCTTCACTAACGCTTACTGCTTCACTCATATACTCTTGCAATTCTAACACACTATACACGATACGCATTGCACGCCCACCTAGCACATAACTAGGACGCACAAGAACAGGGAAGCCTATGTTTTGGGCAATAGAAATGGCTTCTTCTTTCGTATAAGCAGTGCCATTTTTTGGTTGTAAAAGCCCATTTTCTTCTACAAATTTTGCAAATTTTTCTCTATCTTCTGCAATATCAATGGTTTTCGCACTTGTGCCGATGATTTTTGCACCAATGGTTGTGAGCTTTTTTGCAAGCTTTAAAGGCGTTTGCCCTCCAAAATGCACAATGATTCCATCTGGCTTTTCTCTCTCAATCACGCTACGCACATTTTCAAAAGTGATTGGTTCAAAATATAAAACATCACTTGTATCATAATCTGTGCTAACGGTTTCTGGATTACAGTTATACATAATGCTTGTATAACCCATATCACGCAATGCAAAGCTTGCATGCACGCAACAATAATCAAACTCAATGCCTTGCCCTATGCGGTTTGGTCCCCCACCTAGAATTAGCACCTTTTTGCGCGGATTTTCTTGTGTCCTTTCTTGTGTTTTACTTGCGTATTCTAACGCGTGCGCAAAGCTGGAATACAAATATGCCGTATTTGTAGCAAACTCTGCTGCGCAAGTATCCACTTCATTATAAATAGGTTGCACATCCGCTTTTTCTCTAAGAGCATAAATATCTTCTTCGCGCAATTCTAGCGATTCATTTTTATTAATCAAAAAAGCAAGCATTTTATCACTAAAACCACTTGTTTTTAAGTCTCTTAAAAATTCTGTATTGCTCAGTTTTTCAAAAGAAACTTCCTTTTCAAGCGCAATAATCTCTGCAATCTGCCCTAGAAAATATTTGTCAATCTTGCACCACTTTTGCACCTCATCTACACTCACACCACAGCGGAATGCGTCAGCAATATAAAGCAATCTTTGCGCATTTGGGCGACGCACTTCGCGTTGGATTTGACTTAAATCTGTGCTTAAAGAATTAAAGCCAAAAATTCCTGTTTCAAGGCTACTAAGCGCCTTTTGCAAAGATTCTTTAAAGGTTGTGCCTATTGCCATAACTTCACCGATGGATTTCATAGAAGTTGTAAGTGTGGAATCTGCTTGTGGAAACTTCTCAAAAGTGAAGCGCGGAATCTTCGTAACAATATAGTCAATGCTAGGCTCAAAACTTGCTGGAGTGCCTGTAATATCATTTTTAATTTCATCTAAGGTATATCCCACCGCCAGAAGCGTGGCAACCTTTGCAATAGGATAGCCTGTTGCCTTAGAAGCAAGAGCAGAGCTTCGCGAAACGCGTGGATTCATCTCAATTACAGTCATTCTTCCTGTGCTAGGATTTATCGCAAATTGCACATTAGAACCGCCTGTATCTACGCCAATTTCTCGCAAAATCGCAAAGGAAGCATCTCGCATTCTTTGATATTCTTTATCTGTGAGTGTTAAAGCAGGCGCAATAGTGATAGAATCTCCAGTATGCACGCCCATAGGATCAAGGTTTTCAATACTGCATACAATAATGCAGTTATCCACCCTATCGCGGATAACTTCCATTTCGTATTCTTTCCAACCCAGCAAAGATTCCTCAATTAAAATCTCATTAATTGGGCTAACTTCTAAGCCATTTTGCGCTAAGGCCTTAAATTCATCAATATTATAAGCAACACCACTTCCCCCACCTGCTAGTGTATAGCTTGCACGGATAATCAAAGGAAATCCAATCTCTTTTGCTGCTTCAAGTGCTTCTTCAAGCGTGTAGGCATAGCGTGATTTTGGCAAATCCATTCCAATTTTTAGCATTGCCTCTTTAAAAGCTTGCCTATCCTCACCCTTTTTAATCGCTTCAGGCTTTGCTCCTAGGAATTTAACACCTTCAAGCATTCCTTTTTCAAACATACTCATTGCGATGTTTAGCGCAGTTTGCCCGCCCATTGTTGGCAAAATCGCATCAACTTTTTCTTTTTTAATAATATCAGCAACAACTTCTTCAGTAATTGGTTCAATATAAGTTCTATCGGCAAACTCTGGATCTGTCATAATCGTAGCAGGATTTGAGTTAATCAAAACAACTTTAAATCCAAGCTCTTTTAAAGTCTTTGCAGCTTGTGTTCCAGAGTAATCAAACTCGCAAGCCTGCCCAATTATAATTGGTCCAGAACCAATAAGTAGGATTGTGTTAATATCATTTCGTTTTGGCATAAAATCTCCGTAGAATCTCTTTGGCGTTAAAATTTAAAAATTCTAGCGTTTTATGCCTTAATCTTGTAGAAAATATTTATTTTTCCCAGTTTTGCAAAAAGGATTCCAACTCATAAAGAGAAGCTTTGCAAAATGCGCTTCTTGCGATACACAACAGCTTGCTTGTAGCTTCATCTAAGCTTTCATTAATAATTAAATAATCATAATTTGGCAAACTTTTAACCTCATCAAGAGCATTTTTTAGACGCGTTTGAATCACACTATTGCCATCGCTCCCACGCTCACCTAAACGCTCTTGTAAAATACTTTTGTTTGGCGTTGTAACAAAAACACTCGTTGTGTGGCGCGGAAAAGCTTTTTTAAGATTAATTTGTCCTTGCACATCAATATCAAAAACAACAAGCTTATCTTCTTCTAATGCCTGAATCACTTGTGCTTTAGAAGTGCCATAATAGTTATTATGCACTCTAGCCCATTCCAAAAACTCCCCATTATTAATTCCTGCTTCAAACTCATCTTTAGAAATAAAATTATAATGCACGCCGTGAATTTCACCTTCACGCTTTTGGCGTGTTGTTGAAGAAATAGAAAAATAATGGTTTGGAAACTCTTGTGCTAGCTTTTTATACAATGAGCTTTTTCCCGCTCCGCTAGGACCAGATAAAACAAGAATCGCACCTTTTAGTTTCATTAATTTTCATCTTTTTTGGGAAATTGGATATTAATATTAATTGTTGCGCCACTTAAAAGCTCTTTTAAAGCCTGTGTTTGAAGTGTTTGCAATGCTCCAATTAAAGAATCTAAAGAATTTGCTTGAATGCTACTTGGAATATTATTTGGGAGTTGTATTTCTTGGCTTTTAGGGGCTTCTTTTGCAATAATTGGTGCAGGGATTGGCTCTTTTTGGATTGGCTCACCTAATGCTTCCCCCATTTCTTCAAGACTAAGAGTCGCAAACTCATCATCACTATCCACCTTTAAATCCATTGGTAAATCTGTGTCTAATTCCACTTTTTGCTCTGAAATTTCATCTGTAATTTTCTCGCTAGACTCTATATTTTCATTATTATCTAAATTAAAGCTTTCTAATTCTGTTAAGTCTTCACTTGCGCTTTCTGCGGTTTCTATATTTTCAGAATCTGTCTCTTTTGTAGAATCTTCTAAATTAGATTCTAAATTAGAATCCAAATCCAACTCTAAAGATTCCGCATTATCAAAAGATTCTTCACGCTCTACTTCTTCTAAATTAGATTCTATATTTTCAGACTTTTCTACTTCTTGACTTTTTTCAGATGTTGTATTATCCATTTCAACACCTAAATCAAAATCACTTAAATCAAGCTCAAAATTTTCCGCTTCTTCCTTGACTTTAGATTCCGCATTATTTTCAATATCAGTCCCTATAATATCCTCTAAGTTAAAATCCAAATTATTATCTGTCTCTAATGTAGAATCTAATTCTAAATTAGCTGGCTCTTCTATTGCCTCTAGCGCAGATTCTTGATTTTCTTCTTTTTGTTCTGCAACTTCTAATTCCTCTTTTATACTCTCTGTGCTAGTTGGTTCTATATCTCCTGCATTATCTGTAATTTCACCAAGTTCTTTATCCAAATCAAACCCTAGCAAAGGATCATCAACCACTTCTTTAGAATCATCTAATAAATCCTTAATTGTATCCACCTCACTTTTATCTAACACTTGCAAATCATCACTTTCTTGCACCTGTTCTACACTTTCTGTGGAATCTATATTATCAAGCCCATCATCTCCACCAAAATCAAGCTGCGTATTGCCATCATCTAAATTTAAATCATTATCACTTTCTAGTCCCAAATTATCTAAATTAGACAAATCCAACTCATCATCTAAATTTAACTCGCCTAAATCATCACTGCTATCAAGCTCTAAAATATCACTCTCTACATTCTTTTTAGTAGAATCTTCTACGCTAATTCCTGAAATCTCGCTTAAAGTTTTTACTAAATCTGTAGGCAAAAATGGCTTTTGGATATAAGTATCAAACCCTTCAATACGCTCAGTTGCCTTGGAGTAAAACAAAATAATTTTCGCTTCTGCATTCCCTTCCTTATATACTGCAAAACTCTCCGCTTCAAAACATTCATCATCCATTAATACAAGCTCTGCACTAATGTTAGTATCTAAATCTTGAGATTCTACCATTTCTACACCAAGCTTAGACGCGCTTAGGGCTACAAGCTTGTTAATGATTGGATTTTTGCTGATAAGGTATAACTTCATAAATACTCCCCTTGGCTTAATCAAAGAATTGCTACAATTTTAACAATTTGTATCTTAATTTTTTAAAAGGATTGTAATGTTTAAAAAAGTTTTCACACTATTTTACCTTAGTGCATTGTGTTTAAGCCACCTAGTTGCAAACGATTTATATTTTATGCCAAAGGAACAAAAGCAGGCGTTAAACACCCTTTTGCACACGATTAAAAACACGCAAAACACGCTAGATGTCGCAATTTACAGCTTTACAAATCGCGAAATTAGCAAGGCAATTAGAGATATTGCCAAAAAAGGCGTGAAAGTGCGTATTATTTATGATGAAAAAAGCAATAAAGATCCAAACAAATCCACAATTGGCTATCTTGCAAAACTAAACAATATAGAAACTTGCCTATTAGAAGGAAAGCGTTCAAAAAATGGAAAATACAATGGCTTAATGCATATTAAAATGGCAATTAGCGATGATAAACGCCTTATTTTAGGCTCTGCTAACTGGTCCAAAAGTGCTTTTGAAACAAACTACGAAACCCTTTTAATCCTAGATGATAAAAAGCTAATAAAACAATCCCATAATGCTTTTGAAGAAATGTTTAAAAAGTGCGAGAAGTATTGATTGCTAAAATGCGATTCCAACCTTTGAAAGTTGGAATCTAAATCTTACACACCTAGATAAATTTGCCCAGCGTATAAAATATACATTCTTAGCGCAAAAACTCCAATCATAATTGAAGCAGCATTTAGCAAGATAAAATTCACTTTGTAGGCGTGATTCTTAAGCGCTGTTAGGGCAATAACACTAGGAATTACAATACTAAATCCAATCACACACAACCAAAATATCGTCGCCCAAGACCCACTGCTGAGTGCTGTTATTGCAACAACTGCTTTCTCTCCACCCTGGAAATAAAGTCCGACAAATAACGCAAAGATCAATAAGGACTCAATAGGAATTACCCTTAAATCCATTGTCAAAAGATATTTTGTTGTGCTTTTAGAAACTTCTTTTTCAAAGAATAACAACCCAAAGCAAATGCACGCTGCAATTCCACTTGACAATCCACTTGCAAGGAATAAAATTGGCAAAATCGGGCTGTTATAAAGCGGAAAGGTTTGGATTGCAGAAAGCAAGAATCCTGTATAAACTCCAACTCCGCCTGCAAATGCAAAAATCAATCGTCCAAACCACAAAGAATGCCTTTCTAAAAAGTCTAAGATTCCGCCAAATGCACGCACCAAACCTCCTAAAAAGCTAGATTCCAAACTTGCACGGAATCGCATAGCCGCATAAATAATAGAAAGTGGCGTATAAACAAGCAACAACAAAACACCTAGCGACATTACAGATTGCAAATTGTAAGTCAAAAGCAATTTGTAAAAATTTAAAGGCTTTGTTAAGTCAAACACCAAAATCAACAACCCCACAATAATCGTTACAGGTGCTAGCAAAACCCCAGCCCTAACAAAAGCGTCCCAAGGGGCTTTTTTCTCTGGATTCATCCACTCAACACTTAAAGCTGTCATCATCGCCCCAGATGACAAACCTGCTAAAAACAAATACACCGCAATTGGCCAATGCCAAATTATAGCTACTGCATCAGGTCCCCATATTGGATTCATAGTGTGATACCTCCCTTAGAATTAGGAATAACAAAAAGCTTAGGTTTTGTTCCTAAATGTGGTTTATTAACAACAAAAGGCTTTGTGGTTAAAATATCAAAAATTGGACTATTTGGATCATCTAAATCCCCAAATACTAGCGCATCTGTTGGACATACCGCAACACAAGCTGGCTCTCCATATTGCTTTAAATGCGTATGCTTACAGAAGTTGCATTTATCAGGCACTTTGGTTTCAGGATTCACATAGCGCGCATTATAAGGACAAGCCACTACGCAATACAAACAGCCCACGCATTGACTTGCATCAATATCTACGATTCCATTTTCATCCATAAAAGAAGCGTGCGTTGGGCAAACCGTTACACAAGGTGTATGTTCGCACATCTCACAAGAGTGGCGCACATAATTAAAGCTTAGATTTGGGAAAACTCCGTGTGGTCCGTCCATTTTAACTTTCAATCTAAAAAACCCATCAGGGATTGCATTCTCACTTCTACAAGCAATCGTGCATCCTTGACAACCGATACATTTTACAGAATCGTGAATCATTGCATATTTTGCCATAATAACCCCCTATACTTTTTCAATTTTAACGCCAATGGTATGGACATTATTGCCCGTTACCGGAGAGATTGTATTTGCTAGCAAGTGGCTTGCACTCATTCCCTTTTCATAAGCAATCTCTTGATATTTGCTTGTGTGTCCAAACCCAAAATACGCAAACAAAGTGTCCTCTCGGATTCCAACTGTTGGCAACACGCTTGCAATTTGTGAGCCGACTTTGCTTGTAATTTTAATTTTATCTCCCTTTTTAAGGCGTAGCTTGCTAGCGACATCTTGATTAATCCAAACCGCATTATCGTCCATTAAGGTATTTAGCCAAGGCACATTCATTGTGTGTCCATTTGTATGCACGGCAACTTTACCTTGTATGAAGTAAAACTCCCCTTCTTCTTTAAGTTTTGGGTCATTATAGGTTAATCCACCACGCCCACAAGCTGCTTCTAACACTTCGTCAAAAAGCTCAATCTTCCCACTTTTGGTTTTGCATTTTAAAAACTCTGCAAACTCGCCATCCGCGTCTAAAAACTGCTTAGAGTTAGGGTATTTTTCTACAAACTTCTTCACACTTTTGCTATCTCTTGCTAAAAGTGGGATTCCATATTTAATAATCCCTTTGTGCTTTACTTCAAACATATCTTCTGGGTATTCATAGGCTTGTTGCATTCTATAATCATTCATATCTTTATAAGGGAATGCTGCCTCATAGCCCATTTTTTGCGCCATTTCTAAGTAAATCTGCCAAGAAGGTTTTGTATCCCCGATAGTCTCTACTACTTTTTGGCGCACTTGATAGCCCGGATTTTTACCATTTGATGCTAAAAACTGCTCATCTCTTTCAAGGTAAGTAGATTCTGGCAAAATAATATCCGCATATTGTGAAGTATCAGAAACATACACATCCACACTTACAAACAAGTCTAACTTCTTAAGTGCTTCTACAACTTCATTGGAGTTATTGACCGTCATCACAGGATTTGACCTTGTAATCCACAATCCACGAATCGCATAAGGCTTTCCATCTAAGACTGACTTAAAGACCTGAGAATACACTCCGCGTGTTTTTGAAATCTTGCTAAACTCTCCATCTTTAACATCAATAAGGTCAATGCGTGGGTGCTTTGGAGCTGGAATCTTTGGCAAAATAGAGCCCTTAAACACAGGTGCAACCTTTTCTCCTGCAACTTTATTGTAGATACCAGGACCCTTAGGGAAATAAAGCCCACCTTTAGCTTCCACATTTCCAAGCAAGGCATTAGCAATAGCAATGGCTCTTCTAAACTCAATCTCCTCTGGCGTGAAAGTCGCACGATGTCCAAAATCCACTATACAATGTGGCGCATAACTTGCACACTCTCTTGTGATTGCCACAATCTTATCCGCTGGAATATCACATTCTTTTGACATTCTCTCTGGCGTGTAGTCCTTAACACTCTCTTTTAACTTCTCAAAACCTATGGTGTATTTTTCCACAAATTTCTTATCATACAACTCTTCAAAAATTAGCGTATGCACAAAAGCCATCATAAAGGCTGTATCCCCAGCAGGTCTAATAGGAATCCACTCACTCGCCTTAGAAGATAACACAGAAAATCTAGGATCTAAAGAAACAAGCTTGCAGCCTTTTTCTAACGCTTCTGTAACTCCCCTAGCATAGCTAATCACAATCCCTTCATACACATTATGCCCAAAGTTTAGCATATATTTACAATTTGAAAAGTCCCTACTCACAGAGCCTGAACCAAACACACTTGTAAGAGCCACAGCATATCCAGATGGACAGGTGTTTCCGTGATCAAAAGTATTTGGGCTACCATAGGCGTGCGCAAATTGATTTAAAAACGCTTGCTCCGGACCTGATTTTGAAGCAAAGGCAACACTTTGTGCGCCATACTTCTCTTTAATCTCCACAAGCTTTTTGGCAATATAATCATACGCTTCTTCCCAGCTTATCTCTTTCCATTTGCCCTCACCCCTTTCTCCTGTGCGCATAATAGGCTTAACAAGACGCTTAGGATCAAAGAGTTGATTTGCGCCTGAACCTCCCCTTGCACATACTGAACCACCTGTTGCAACAGAATAAGGATTCCCTTGAATAAACACCTTTTCCCCATTATCCACCCTAGCTTCTATGGGACAGCGCGTGCTACACATCTCACAAATGCTTGGCACAAACTTTGAAACTCCTTCTAGCTTTCCTTGAAATGCCCCTAGCGTTCCGGGCATACTCAAAGCAACAGACCCAACACCAACTCCCTTTAGGAAGTCTCTGCGATTGACACTCAACTTTGCCTCCTTTTTTAGTTTTACAAAATTGCATTTTACGACTTTTTATGTGAAAAGTTAGTAAAAAATTTATATTTTATTTATATTTATTTATGTATATCGGATTATTCTTAACACCATTAAAAACATTTATATATCCTAGCTTTATAGATTTCCAAGAATATTTTTTACTTTTACCTTAAATTTAACTAGAATATTAAAAGTTATTGTTCTAATTTTCTTTATAAATTTTTACAATAAACTTTTTTCCATTTTTATAAAAAAATGCTGGAAATTTCTCATTACTAACAATTCTTAAGAGATTAAATTGCTCTTCTATGCTCTTTGTAATATCAAGCTCACTATCTGCTTGCGTGCGTTTTTTATAAAAACTCTCATTACCACATTGCGCAGTAGGCTGCAAATTTGGATACATTGCCAAAAACTCTAAACAAAGTATCTGACACATTTCTGCCTGCAACTCTCTTAGCTCACCATAAAGCTCCACTCCGCTTAAATGTAATGTTTTTTGGAGATAAATTACTCCATTATCTGCTTTTAAATCCGCTTCAAAAAGCGTGAAAACCACTTCATTTTTGCCTTCTAACACTTGCCAAAACAAAGGCGACCAACCCTTTCCTTTAGGCAAACTAGAAGCGTGAATCACTAAATTATGCTTATGAAGTTGTAAAAACTCTTGGGGAAGCAACTGATGATAAGACAAGATAAACACCACATCATAAGACTTTTTAATCTCTAAATGCGATAAATATAGCCTAGAAGTTGGAATCGCTTTTTGAAGCTGTTTTGCATAAGGAATAAACCATTGATTTTTGGAAGTTAAAATCGCTACTTTCACGCTGCCACTCCATAGCCAAGGCAGGAATAGTTAAAATTTAGCCCCCCCCCCCGCACAAATAAAATAACTCATCGTTTCATCCTTTCTTATTATCTTAAATCCAAAGCGCAAATATAAATCAATCGCTCTAGTATTAACATTAAATGCACAAGCACGCAATTCTTTAACCCTTAAAGTTTTAAACGCATAATCCAAAACCTTTTGCATCAACTTTTCCCCATAACCCTTAAGAAATGGGCTTTGATAGACTCCAAACTCACAAGATACCCCACGCACAATAGCAATAAAATCAATCACGCCAAGTGGAATCGTATTTTCAAAAACTAAAAAATACTCTTTTGAACAATCACTCTTTAACGATTCTATAAAATCCAAATGCTCTTGCTTTGTGATATGTTTTTGTTTCATAAAAGTCGCCACACTTGCGTGATTACGCCACCTAAGCACAAGTGCAACTTCATCTTCATTTAATTGCGTGAAATTCTTAAGCTCCAATCTCACCCTACAAAACCTTTAGCAAATATGCAGAAAGTGCGCTTATTCCACCACTTGCTACTAGGATTCCAATACCAATTAACAACAATCCAGCACACCATTCAATCACACTAAAATACCGCTTGATTCCTTCTAAAAAACTAAAGGCATAACTAATAAGCAATGCACAAAGCAAAAAGGGCAATGTTAAGCCAAGCGTGTAAATCACTAGCAATATAACTCCACCTTGTCCATCTAAACTAGCAAGCGCAATAATACTTGCCAGAATCGGACCCACGCAAGGAGTCCAGCCAAGAGAGAAGCTTGCACCTAATAAAAAAGGCGTTAAAAAGTCTTTTAGAATTCCAAACTCTTCACTAGTGCGCGATACCCCTTGTAATGTCTTTTGATAATTTAAAAATGGAATTCTAAAAACCCCTAGCGTATGTAATCCAAAAAGTATTAATACTCCACCAGCAAAATAGCGCAAATTTGGGCTTAATAAGATTCCTCCATTTAAGATTCTAGCTGCCACAGCACCAAAAGCAATAAATACAAGCCCTAACCCAAGAGTAAAAAACAGCGCACTTCTTAAAATCCTAAAACGCTGCTTTAAATCCAAAACTTCAGTGTCTTTAAGCGATTCTAAGGAAATTTCAGAAATATAAGAAAGATAGATAGGGATAAGTGGAAGCACGCAAGGGCTAAGAAAAGTTAGAATCCCAGCAAGTAGGCTAATTAAATGCGGAGCATTATCAAAAAGCCCAAGCAGTGATTCTTCCATGCAATATTTATCCTAGCAGACTAGGCAACCAAAGAGAAATCTCAGGAATATAAGTAATCAGTCCAAGTCCTACTAATAACACACAAAGCCAAGGAATGATAGAAAGTGTAACATCTTTTAGGCTAAGTCCCGTTAAAGAGCTTGCAACAAAAAGGTTAAGCCCAACAGGCGGTGTTAGCATTCCAAGCTCCATATTTACAATCATCACAATCCCAAAATGAATAGGATCAATCCCAAGTTGCATAGCAATTGGCAAAAGCAAAGGCGTCATAATCATAACCACAGATGATGGCTCCATAAATTGCCCCATAATAAACAAAGCAACATTTACCAAAATCAAAAACATCCACCAACTCATATTCATACTAACAAGATATTCCGCAATCATATGTGGAATGCGTTCTCCAGTTAAGAAGTGTGCAAACACAACAGCAAAACCAATGATAAAGAAAATCATCGCTGTTGTAATTGCTGCGTCTAAAAATACACTATAAAGATCTTTAAGCTTAATATCCTTATAAACAAAAAGTGATACAATAAATGCATACACTGCACTAATTCCAGCAGCTTCAGTGGCAGTAAAAACCCCTGCATAGATTCCACCAATTACAACAAACACAATCAATAATGCCCAAAATGCTTCTTTAAATTTCAGCCACCGCTCTTTAAAGCTTGCAGGTTTTGTAGCTTTAAACCCTAAGCGTATTGCACCAAAATATGCATAAAGCATCATCATTCCGCCAACCAAAAGCCCCGGAATTACACCCGCCATAAAAAGCTTTTCAATAGAAACTTCTGCTGTTACCCCATAAACAATCATTACAACAGAAGGCGGAATCAAAATTCCAAGACTTCCAGCTGATGTAATTGCTCCAACTGAATAACTCTTAGGATACCCTGCTTCTTTTAACGCCATAAACATTACAGAACCAATAGCAACAACTGTCGCTGGGGAACTTCCACTAACTGCTGCAAAAATAATACAAGCTAAAATTGCACTCATAGGCAAGCCACCGGGCAAATGCCCAACGATACTTTTAGCAAAATCCACAATTCTCTGCGCAGAACTTCCTTTGCTCATTAAAGAACCTGCCAAAATAAACATAGGAATTGCCATTAATGCTGGCTTTAAACCATTTAACATAATCTCTGGCACAGCAAAGACATCATAAGAACTAAATAACAACATTGTTAAAACCGCGCTCACCCCTAGCGAAATTGCTACGGGCACGCCAAGCAATAACAATCCAAATAAAACAATTAATAAAAATGCAACACTCATAGAAATCCCTTACTTTTCTAGTCTTTCACAACAGAATCGTGAATCATTTCTTTCTCTGCGCTTTTAACTACCTTATCTGCTGGCATCAAAGAAACCTCATAAATTTTCTCCAAAGAGCGATAAGTTGCGCCCAAAAAAGCAATTGGCAAACACAAAAGAAATACCCACAAAGGAACACTATGCAGTGCTTCACTCATATAACCAATTTCATAATTTAAATAGCAAACCATCAAACTTGCATAAAACATAAATCCCAAAAACACAGAGTTTAAAAGATGTGTTAATAACACACAAGTTTTTGCAAGAGATGGTGGAAATTTCTCAATCAACATTGTTACAGCAATATGCACTCCTTTTCTAAAGCCATAAGCTGCTCCAAAAAATGCCGACCATAAAAAGCAGTATCTTGCCACCTCTTCTGCCCAAGTAAGGGAACCAATTTCTGGATAAAATCCTGCAATATAGCGCACACAAACATTAATCGCTGTAATTACAATTCCAGCCGCTAGCCCGAATACAGCAACGCTCTTGTTCATTGTCGCAATAACCCTATCTAACGCTTGAAAAAAATTCACCAATGCCCCTTACTTAAATTTAATTATTTTGTATTAATTGTTTTTTCAATTAATTCTTTACCCACTAAATCATAAAACTTAGGATAAATCGCAATCATTACATCTTGCCATTGTTGTTTTTGTGCAGCATCCAACTCATACACTTTTGTGCCTGTTTTATCATCAGCTTTTAAGCGATCAAGCAAAACTTTTTCCTCTTTTGCGCTTTCTTCTCTCTCATAAATTGTAGCCTCACGCATTGCAGTTGTAAATTTTTCTTGTAAATCCTGCGGCAAACTATTCCAAAACTTCTCGCTTGCAACAACCAAATATCCTAAATAGCCGTGATTTGAAATAGTAATAGAACTTTGCACTTCATAAAACTTAGAATTATAAAGGTTTGAAAGTGGATTTTCAGCAGCATCTACAACACCAGTTTGTAACGCTGAATACACTTCACCAAATGGTAAAACTTGCGGGATTGCTTTAATTGCCTTTGTTTGCTCCTCTAACACTTTAGAACTCATAATACGCATTTTTTGCCCCTCAGCATCACTAGGAAGAATAATAGGTTTTTTATTTGTGCTAAACTGCTTAAATCCAGCATCCCAATAATCTAACGCAATATAACCTTTAGAGCTAATCACATCTCTTAAGATTTTTCCTACTTCGCCATCCATTACATTATGCAAATGTTCAGTATCGCGAAAAAGAAAAGGGACATCCCACAAATTAAATTCTTTTGCAAAAGGTGTAAATTTAGAAAAGCTTGGTGCTGCAAGCTGCACATTATTACGCTTTAACTCTTGAAATACCTTATCATCATCCACAAGTTGCGCAGAAGGAAAGACATGCACTTTAATTTGCCCATCCGTTAGCTCTTCTACTCTTTTTGCAAAGAAATTTGCTGCCTTTCCTTTTGGTGTATTCTCGCTTACAACATGCGCAAATTTCACTTCATAGACTTTTTTATCACCTGCCGCACCTGCTGTTGTTTCTTTTTGTTCACCACAACCAACCAGCGCAAATGCTGCTAGCACTGAAGCTAAAATAACTTTTTTCATTGTCTTCTCCTTTAGAATTTACTCTAGCATTTAAGAGTTAAGTATTTTACAAATTTTTATTACAAACTTAAGAAAAAAATCAAAAATCCTTTACAATTCTCTTTGCAATCTATAATTTTTAGTATTAAAAATTACTTTTAGTAACAAAATTATTTGTAATTTTTAATTGCCTTATCTAATATCTCTTTTGCTGTGTTTAAATCCTTATATTCTTTGACTTTTACCCATTTATTTGGCTCTAACATTTTATAAGTTTCAAAAAAGTTTTTGATTCTATCTAAAGTGATTTGTGGTAAATCTTCTAAACTCTTAATTCTGTCATATCTTGGATCAATCTTGGAAATAGGCACAGCGATAAGCTTTTCGTCCATTCCACTCTCATCTTCCATAATCAAAACTCCAATCAAACGCGCTTTGATCACACTTCCAGCTTGCAAAGGATATTCATTAATCACAAGCACATCAGCAGGATCTCCATCATCACTTAGTGTATTTGGAACAAAACCATAATTTGCAGGGTAAAACATTGCACTATACATTACTCTATCCACTACAACCGCACCACTATCCTTATCAATCTCATATTTAATATTTGAACCATAAGGAATCTCAATCACAACATTTAACCTCTCTGGGTTACTTCCTACTTCAATTTTACTTAAATCCATTTTTGCTCCTTTAAAATTATTTTTGAGACATTTTATGCATATAATCTGCCACTTCTGCACAAAATTCCTTACCATTATAAATGTTGGAAACGGCAATTTGTGCAGATTCTGTATATTTATGCGTGATAAATACCGTATAAGTTTTTAGGATATAGGACCAAAAACTTTGTTGGAACATAGCACCTCCGCAATCATTCCAAATAATCCCATTGACCCCTTTAGTCCAAGGAAATATTCCCCGATGAAACCAAACTCCACGCTCATTCATAAAAACATATTGTGCCCTCAAGGATAAAAAACGAAGTGTGAAATTTATCAACTCCAAAACTCCAAATCCAAGAAGAATCTTCCAAAAAAATTGAGGAAGAAAATATTTTGCCCCATACACAACAATTATAACAAAAATCAAATGCACTAAAGACATTTTAACATAAGCAACCCAAGAAATTCCATATCTTTTTGACTGGAATCCTCTTCCGTCAATTTCTCCAAATTCCAAATTATCTCCTTTGTTAAATCTTGCCTTTAATAAATGCTTCCATTTCATTTGTGATTTCTTCAATAGTGCGCTCGCCATCAATTTTATGTAAGATTCCTTTTTTGCCATAAAATTCTTGAATTTCTTTTAAAGGCTCTTGAAACACGCGCATACGATTATTAAACACTTCTACATTATCATCTGCCCCCCTTGCACGCCCCAACACTCTATCACAAGCTGTTTTCTCACTAACTTCTACTTCAATCACACTTGCAAGTGTAATATCGTTTTTATCCTGCAAAATCCTATCAAGCTCTATCATCTGCTCCACACTTCTAGGATAACCATCAATTAACACCACATTTTTTGGTGCATTTGAAATCGCATCCACGATTGTTTTTACCACAATCTCCAAAGGCACAAGATTTCCCTTGCTTGTAAAACTATCAATAAGTTTTCCTAGCTCACTTCCACTAGCAACTTCCGCACGCAAAAGCTCACCTGTAGAATAATGCACCATAGAATCGCTATTGTTTTTACTGATAATCTCCGCATCTGTTGTCTTTCCGCTTCCGGGCGCACCAATTACTAAAAATAATTTTTTCATCTTTTCTCCTTACCTTTTAGTTTCTCTAACTCTTATATGCAACTCCCTTAATTGCTCTTCATTTGCCACACTTGGCGCATCTGTTAAAGGACAAGTTGCCTTTTGTGTTTTAGGGAATGCAATCACATCACGGATTGAATGCGCTTTACACAAAAGCATTATAATTCTATCCAATCCAAAGGCTAAACCGCCGTGTGGTGGAGCGCCAAATTGCAAGGCTTCTAAAAGAAAGCTAAATTTATCCTGTGCTTCTTCTTTTGAAATTCCTAACAAATCAAACACGCGACTTTGAATCTCTTGCTTATGGATTCTAATGCTTCCTCCGCCAATTTCAAAACCATTTAAAACCACATCATATGCCACAGAGTTAATCTCCTCTAAATCCTCTACTTCTAAATTGCTAGGCATTGTGAAAGGGTGGTGAAGCGCTGAAATGCTTCCATCATCATTGCGTTCAAACATAGGAAAATCTACAACCCACAAGAATTTATACGCATTTTTATCAATCAAATCCATATCTTGTGCGATTTTTTGACGCAATCTTCCCATATAATCCCACACAATCTTTTTCTCACCCGCTCCAAAGAAAATAATATCTCCAACACTTGCTCCCGCGCGCTCAAGCAAAATTTTTAAGTTTGCTTCACTTATAAATTTTACAAGCGGACCTTTTGCGCCTTCTTCTTTAATTTGAATATAAGCCAAACCTTTTGCACCAAATTTTCTCACAAACTCTTCTGCCTCGCCTAAAGTTTTGCGACTAAAGAATGTATCGCCACCTTTTACACAAAGGGCTTTAAAGCGATTCTTTTTAGGATCTTTTGCAATGGAGGCAAAAATATCATTGCTAGAATCCACAAATAAATCCCCCACTTCAACAAAAGGTAAATCAAAGCGTAAATCTGGCTTATCACTTCCATAAGATTCCATAACTTCTTTATAAGAATAACGCTCAAATGGCGTAGCAATCGTAATCCCACACGCATTAAAAATAGATTTTAAAACTGCCTCTGCCACACCCATTACATCATCAGCATTACAAAAACTCATTTCTAAGTCAATTTGTGTAAATTCCGGCTGTCTATCTAGGCGCAAATCCTCATCTCTAAAGCACTTTGCGATTTGAAAATACCGATCAAATCCACTCACCATCAAAAGTTGCTTAAAGAGTTGCGGAGATTGTGGCAATGCGTAAAACTCCCCGTGATGCACACGACTAGGCACCAAATAATCCCTTGCACCTTCTGGCGTGGCTTTTGTTAAAATTGGAGTTTCAACTTCTAAGAATCCTAAATCGCTAAGCGTATTGCGCGTAGCTTGTGTTACTTTGGAGCGTGTGATAAAAATTTCTTGTAATCTAGGATTTCTTAAATCTAAATAGCGATATTTTAAACGCACATCTTCACCCACGCTCTCATCGCCCACAGCAATAGGTGGCGTTAAGCTTTTATTTTCCACTACCAAAGATTCCACGAGCACTTCAATTTTGCCTGTTTTAAGCTTAGGATTTTCTAGCCCTTCTCCCCTTCTGCGCACCTTTCCTTTTGCAATTAAGACATATTCATCACGCACTTCACTTGCAATTTTATGTGCCTCTTGGCAATCTTTTGGATCAAACACAAGCTGCACCAAACCACTTCTATCACGCAAGTCAATAAACACAACTCCTCCGTGATCGCGGTAAGTATTACACCAACCACATAAACTTACCACTTCTCCAATATTTTGCTCGCCTAAATCCGCGCAATAATGGCTTCTCATCTTTAAAACTCCTAAAATTTTTACAAAACAAGGCGATATTCTAACAAAAAATAGCAGAAGAAAAAATTAAATCCTAGAGCATTGTAGTCTTTTAAGCAATACTCTGTTAAAATATCCGCTTTTATTTGGCTTGAGGCTCAAGCAAACAGCTACTTCTTAACTTTCTTTTCACACTAGCTGTCTTATTTTATCTTTTAGGAGTTTATGATGAAGTTGGCAATTTGGCCGATTCTTGCAGGGATTGCACTTGGAGTCCTAGCACCTGTTTTGGTGTATTTTGGCAATCCGGGCAATATGGGTATGTGTGCAGCGTGCTTTACACGCGATATTGCAGGAGCTTTAAACTTGCATCAAGCAGGCATTGTGCAATACATTCGCCCTGAAGTGATTGGGTTAGTTTTTGGTGCGCTTCTTGCTGCCTTTCTTTTTAAAGAATTTCGCCCGCGTGCAGGTTCAGCACCGATTGTGCGTTTTGCGCTTGGGATCTTTGCGATGATTGGCGCACTTGTATTTTTAGGCTGTCCTTGGAGAATGTGGCTGCGTTTAAGCGCGGGAGATTGGAGTGCCATTGCAGGTGTATTTGGGCTTGTGTTTGGAATCTTAATTGGAGTCTTTTTCTTAAAACGCGGATTCTCTCTTGGGCGTAATCGCCCAGCAAGCAAAATCGTAGGATTTACATTTCCTATCTTTATGTTAGGGCTTTTAGGGCTTTTAACTTGGGGTTTGCTTGATCCAAATGCTCCAGTTAAATTTTCACAAAACGGACCAGGCTCTATGCACGCACCACTTATAATCTCACTCATTGCAGGATTATTCTTGGGTGCCATTTTTCAAAAAAGTCGCTTCTGCATGATTGCAGCGGTGCGTGATACCGTTCTTTTGCGCGATACGCATATTCTACAAGGTGTGATTGCACTTGTAGTTGCGGCATTTTTTACCAATCTTGCGCTAGGCTTATTTAATCCTGGTTTTACAGGACAGCCTATTGCTCATAACGATGCACTTTGGAATTTCTTAGGAATGGCACTTGCAGGAATTGCCTTTACACTTGCTGGAGGTTGCCCAGGAAGACAACTAATCTTAAGCGGCGAGGGTGATGGTGATGCAGGAGTATTTATTATGGGATTGCTTGTTGGAGCAGCTTTTGCACATAACTTTGCTCTTGCAAGCTCCCCAGCTGGAATTAGTGCAAATGCACCTATTGCAGTGATTGCTGGATTTATTTTTTGTTTGCTTGTTGCAGCTTTTGCTAGAGAAAAACGCTAAGGAGAAATTTATGGTAGAACTTGATGTGCGCGGGCTTAGCTGCCCAGAACCTGTGTTAAATCTAAAGCCTTTATTGGAAAAAGGCGAAAGTGTAATTAGGGTGCTCTGCAATTGTGGAGCAAGTAGCGATAATATCCGCCGTTTAGCAGCACAGCACGGCTACAATGTGAAAGCTGAAACTGAAAATGGTGAAGATTTAGAATTTATTTTAAAAAAATAATTTTAGGATTCCATTTTTGGAATCCTGATTTTAGGAGCAAAAATGCAAGATTTCCAAAAATACATTTATTTAGATAATGCAGCGACAACCTTCCCTAAAGCACCGGGTGTTAAAGAAGCTGTTAATGTATTTTTAGAAAACTTGGGGGCAAGCCCAGGTAGAAGCGGGCATACACTATCTATTAAATCAGGAAGGATTCTTTTTCAAACACGCAAGGCTCTAGCAGATCTTCTAGGCTTAAAAGATCCTAAACGCGTTATTTTTACGCTCAATGCAACAATGGCAATCAATACTCTTTTACAAGGTTTTTTAAAGCCTAATGATATTGTTGTTACCACACAAATGGAACACAATGCTATTAAACGCCCATTAAATGCACTTAAAGCCACTCTTGGCATAAAAGTGCGTGAGATCCCTTGCAATAGCACACATACACTAGATTTACAAAGCGCAAAAGAGTTGCTAAAGGGAGCAAAGCTTCTTGCTTGCACACATATTAATAATGTTAGTGGAGCAATGATTCCTATTGAAGAGCTTGCAAAAATCGCTCACACAAATGGCGCAAAAGTCTTGCTAGATGGCGCACAAAGTGTCGGATGCGTGCCTATGCAAGAGATAATGCACCAAGTCGATTTTCTAGCACTTAGCGCGCACAAAGGGCTTCTTTCTCCTATGGGAGTGGGGGCGCTTTTGCTTAGTGATTCCTTTGATTTTAGCGAGCTTTCTCCACTTGTTTTTGGGGGAAGTGGAAGTGCTAGCGAAGAAGAGATGCAGCCTAACTTTTTACCAGATAAATTTGAAAGCGGCACACACAATATGCACGGAATTGCTGGATTAAAAGCGGGTTTAGATTGGATAGCAAAGCAAGATGTAAAGAAAATCCACGCATATGAGCTGCATTTAAGAAATGCTTTAATTACAGGTTTAAGTGGCACGGATAATATTAAAATCTACCATACACAAGGCGATAGCAGTGGAGTGTTATCTATCAATATTACAAACCGCTTGCTTTCAGAAGCGGGAATGCGTTTAAGCAATGAATATGGGATCTGTGTACGCATAGGGCTACACTGCTCACCTTCTAGCCATAAAACTCTAGGAAGCTTCGCAAGCGGTGGCACAATTCGTCTAAGTCCCGGAATTTTTACCACAGAAGATGAGATTGAAACCACAATCCAAGCATTACGCCAAATTGCAAAACATTCACAAGGATAAATTATGGCAAAACCAAACATTGAGGGCTATGTTTTAGTCTATACCACTTCTAGCGCATTTGAAAGTGAAAGTATCTTGCAAAATCTAGGAATCCCTATTAAACTTGTGCCTACACCTAGAGAGTTTTCAAGTGATTGCGGGATTGCCATTTGGTTTCAATGCGAAGATGAAACCGTAATTAAAGATACTTTAGATTCCGCTAACATTGAATATGAAATCGCAAAAAAATGATATAATCACGCCTTTTACACTATGCTTTAAGGCAAAAAATTATGTTTAGAATCTTTTTTCAAATTTTAAGTTTTGCATTACTTTTTATAATGCTTTTTGGAATTGCTAGAATCACGATGGGGACTGCTTTTATCCCTAGTGAGATTATAGAATCTAATCGCAATGATTTTTATAAAATGTTTGCTTTGGGTGCAGTTACAGACTTAAGGCTTATTGCAGCGGCGTTTTTACCTTTGCTACTTTGTGCGTTACTTGCAAGCTTTCCTCCCCTTTTAAATGCTTATGCAATTTTTCATAAAAATTTAGCAAATCTAAATAAAATATATAAAGTTTTTTCAAATTTTTATATAGGTTTATTTTCTTTTATTTCCATAATATTTTGCTTTATAAATTTTTATTATTATCAAATGTATCAAAGTAATATCACAAGCTTTATTTTTGGGCTAAAAGATGATGAAACAAGTGCAATCATTAGCATTATCTTAAAGGATTATCCTGTATTTTTGCTTATCTTTATTGCATTGATTTTTAGTGGATTTTGTGTGTTTTTAAACACAAAAATACTAGCAATTACCCCCCCCCCCCACTTATCAGAAATAAACCCTTAAAGTTCCCTGCACTTTTAGCACTCTTCTTAGTCTTTGCCACCCTTTATGCTCTAGCATTAAGAGGACCCTTTAGACATGTCACAATGAATGTTGAAAACTATCGCTTCTCTAGCATTGAATCCCTAAATGCTATTGCACTAAATCCCATAATGGCGTTTGCTTGGGCGCATAAAAATTACAAAGAAGAATCGCTTGGAGTCTTAGCCCCTGTTGATGAAAAACTTATGGAATCCTTTTTGCCCCATTTTCCACTTTTTTCTAAAACGCCTGAAAATCCGCTTGTAAGGGAGAAAAAGCCCCATATTATGGTAAATCTTATGGAATCTTTTGGAAGTAATATGCTAGCCTTTCACAATGATAACTTAGATTTACTAGGTAACCTACAACCACATATTAAACAAGACTTCTTTTGGGAGAAATTTTTACCTTATGAAAACGGAACTGCACCAAGCCTTTCATTTTTATTTTTTGGCTCTCCTATTAATCTTACAAAATCTAATTACAACAAACACTATCTCCCACACTCTCCTATTGAAACTTACAAGAAGCAAGGTTATAAGGTTGTTTTTCTAACCTCTGGCAACCGCTCTTGGTATGCGATGGGAGATTTTATGCTAACTCAAGGTGTAGATTCCATTGTTGATGAGATTATTTTAAAGAAACTTTATCCAGAATCTATAAAAACTAGCAATTCTTATGGAGTCTTAGATGAGTTTATGTATCGTGCCGCTTTTGAACTCTTAAAAGACGCCACGCAACCCCTTTTAATTTTAGCACTAACCACAAGCAACCACCCACCTTATCCTAATATAGAAAAAACCATTAGCGAAAATGCAATCCCACAAGAGCTACACAATCGCATACGCAAAAACAAAGTCGCCTTAGTAAATACCTATGCTTATGCTAACAATGCTTTTGGAGAGTTTTTAGATTCCATTAAACAAAGCCCATTAAAAGATAAGGTAATCATCGCCGCCACAGGAGATCACAGAGTGCGCGATATAACAAGCAATGCAAGCAAAGAAAAAGCCTTGAGTTTTGGCGTGCCTTTTTATCTTTATGCGCCTAAAAACTACCAGCACAATATCCACTATAACCCTAATTATATCGGCTCGCACAAGGATATTTTTGCCACACTCTTTGCGCTTTCTTTAGATTCTGTGGAGTATTTAAATCTAGGGGGCAAAAATCTCTTAAGTAAAGAGAGTGCAGAAAACTTTGGCTACAATATATCAGTATCTATTGATAATAATGGAATCTATCCTAAAGGCGCAAAAGAGGGCTATGGCTTTGCAAACACGCATAATTTATTAGACGATAATAAAGCGTTTGCTTCCAACAAAAGTGAGTTTATCACACTTTATGAAAAATATTTAGATTATCAATTCCACTATCGGTTGATTAATCTAAAAAACAAAATGAAATTTTAATGAAAAACAATTTAAAAGATTGTGAAGATTAGAGTGGCTCCGGATGTAGGATTCGAACCTACGACCAAGCGGTTAACAGCCGCCTACTCTACCGCTGAGCTAATCCGGAATAAAATTTTAAGAAGCTCGCTTAAAAACGAAGTGTGATTATATAACAATCACTTCTCTATGTCAAGAGATTTTAGAATTTTTAAACTTTAAAATACTACAATTCTAATTTTAAATTTCTATGATAAGGTGATTTATGGGAAGAGCGTTTGAATACCGCAGAGCAAGCAAAGAAAAGCGATGGGATAAGATGTCTAAACTTTTTCCAAAACTAGGCAAGGCAATTAGCATTGCTGTTAAAGAAGGGGGAAGCGGTGATCCTGATATGAATTCTAAGCTTAGAACCGCAATCCTTGCTGCTAAGGCGCAAAATATGCCAAAAGACAATATTGAAGCAGCGATTAAACGCGCACTAGGAAAAGATGGAATCCAAATCACAGAAGTTAATTACGAGATTAAAGCACCGCATGGTGCGCTGTTTTTTGTAGAATGCGCCACAGATAACACAACAAGGACGGTTGCAAACCTAAAGAGTTATGCCAACAAACTTGGCGGACAAATGCTAACAAATAACTCTTTAGAATTTATGTTTTCGCGCAAGGCACATTTTGAGATTAGCAAAGAAGGGATTGCGGATTTAGAAGAGCTAGAGCTAAATCTCATTGATGCAGGATTAGATTCTATGGAAGTAGAAGAGGATATTATCCATATTTATGGGGATTACACAAGTTTTGGAACTTTAGCAAACGCACTAGAAACAATGCAAGCTAGCGTTAAAAAGGCAGCATTAGAGCGTATTGCAACAAATCCTGTGGAGTTTAGCGAAGAACAACTTGTGGATATTGAAAAATTACTTGATAAAATTGAAGATGATGATGATGTGCAGGCGGTTTTTACAAATATTGCGTAACATTATCACGAGATTTTGAACACTTTGCTAACTTTTAAGCAAACTTATTTCAAAATGCTTGCGTAAATTTAAAACAAAGGATTTAACAATGTTAGAAAAATTAACAAAAGATTCTTATCAAAACGCAATTAAAGAAGGCGTATGTATGGTGGCAGTAGGTGCGCCTTGGTGTCCAGATTGTCGCAAAATTGAACCTATTATTGGAATGCTTATGCAAGAATATGGGGAAAAAGTCAAATTCTTTGCTGTAATGGCAGATGAAGAAGAAACTTTAAAAGAAGAACTAGGCGTGCGTAGAATCCCAACGCTGATTTTTTACAAAAACGGCGCAGAAGTTGGCGAACGCTTAGTTGAGCCAAACTCTAAACCCCTAATTGAAAATGCTATCAAAACAGCACTAGAAGCGTGATTTATGCACCCTTTGTGGTGCGTGATTTTACCTTACAAACATTTACTTTTTATATTTTTGTTACAATGCCCCTAAAAATCTCGCATAATACAGAAAAGCTAGAACCAGTCAAAAGACTTGCTGATATTTATCATACATTGCAATTAATGCCAAATACCGCGCACCCTTCCCTATGGTAATAAACACAAACACTTTTATAAAAGAATAACGATACACTCCCAAAGCTAGAGCAAATACATCTCCCAAAATCGGTAAAAAAGTCAAAAGCGCATAAAGGAATCCGTAATTTTGGATTCCAACTTTGTAGCGATAAATTCTCGCTCTCATAGCTTGAAAGCGTGGATTTTTGAAATGTTTCGCACAATACGAATCTCCAAAATATCCGACTCCATAAGTGGTTAATGAACCTAATGTGTTTCCAAGTGTCGCTACAATCCACACCCAAAACCACGCATACTCAAATGCTAAAAAGCCTACCACAAAAGCTTCAGAGCCTAACGGATAGAGACTACTTGCAAGAAAACAGACTAAAAATAGCCCAAAAAGCGATTCCACATTAATTAAGCCTATTAAATTAAACTTGCCATTGCAACTAAAATTCCAAGTGGCGCAATGTAACGAATCACTGCATACCAAGCTTCAAAATAGATTCCTTTTAAATGTCCTTCACTCATTGCATACACGCGTTCTTTTGGTAAAATCCACCCCATATAAACACACATAAACACACCAGCAAGTGGAAGCATAAAAGAACTTGTAATATACACAAACCAATCAAAAAGATTCTTACCAAAAAATGTTAAATCCGCAGAAAATGCTTCCGTATTGCTAAGTAACACAACCACGCCTAGCATATACGCACAAAGCACACTGATTAAATTTGCATTTCTACGCTTCATTGTATATCTCTCAATTAAATAGCTATTTAATGGCTCTAGCATAGAAACTGCCGAAGTAATCCCAGCAAAGATTAAAGCCACAAAAAATAAAAACGCAATCACTTGCCCGCTAATGCCCATATTTGCAAAAATTAACGGCAAAGAAACAAATACAAGTCCAGGACCTTCTGCTGGTTCTGCTCCATAACCAAAAATAAAAGTAAAAATCACAAGCCCAGCAACCAGGCAGAAAAAGAAATTAAGCAAGGCAACAATCACCGCAAAACGCACAAAATTCCCGTGTTTTGGCAATGAATTTGAATAAGTCAAAATCACTCCAACTCCCAAAGATAATGCAAAAAATGCCTGTCCTATCGCCTTTACTACAACTTCTGAATTGATTTTGTTAAAATCAGGTTGGAATAGGAATTTAAAGGCTTCTAAAAATCCATCTTGAAGCATTGCATACCCAAGTAACCCTAGAAAAATAAACAATAACATAGGCATTAAGACTAGATTTAACTTCTCAATCCCAGCTTTCACGCCACGATTTAAGATATAAGCGCACAACACCACAACTAAAAAATGCCACAACATTTGCCATAAAATCTGACTAGATGCGAAATTGCCCCATAAGTTTTTTGTATCTTCTAGTGTCGTTGGCATTCCAAAAAGGCTTAAAAACATATAATGCACAAGCCAACCCAAAACTACCGCATAAAATGCAAAAATCAACACACCAGAAATCATCATAAAGCCGCCATATTTTAAAAAACCTAATCCTTTTGGAGCGAAAGATTCAAAGGTGCTTACTGCATTTTGCCCACTTGCTCTACCAAAAAGCATTTCCACAATAAACACACTCACACCAAAGATTAAAAATGCTAACACAAACACAAGCACAAAGGCAAAGCCACCATTTTGCCCAACCAAATAAGGAAAGCCCCAAATTCCACCAAGCCCAATCGCACTTCCAGCTGTGGAGAGCACAAATCCCATTTTAGAAAATCTTGTCATAATACCGCCTGTTTCAAAGTAAATCTAAGATTATACAAAATTTAAAAAGAAATTCCTATAATATAATTTCAATCATAAGCTAGTAATAAACAAATTCACTAGCTTTTGCCCATCAAATATGGAATCCCATTTCGCGCGCTCCATCAAAATTAGACTTCAATTCACGCTTAATTTCATCTAAAAAACTCTGTGTGCTAAATTCTGGCTTTTTAACACTTGCAATATTATAAGCAGTATTTTTTACAACAAGTGCGATTTGCCCCCCACTTAGATTAAACTCCGCAAGTTTTTTGAGATTAAATTCCTTAGTAAAAGGAGCATTTTTGGGGAGTAGCTTCTCCCACAAGCGCATTCTCTCATCAAAATTTGGTCGCTTAAATTCAATCTTATAATTAAATCTCCTAGAAAACGCCGTATCAAGTGTTTCTAGCAAATTTGTTGTGGCAATTAAGATTCCATCAAATTTTTCAATTTGTTCTAAAAAAATGTTTTGCATTTGATTGTGCATTTTATCCGCCCCACTTCCACTTGTGGTGCGTGTGCTTAAGAATTGATCGGCTTCATCTAGCAACAAAATAGGTGTTTGCTTAGAAGTTGTGCATAACTCTTTATAAGATTCAAAAATCTTACGCACATTTTTTTCACTCTCACCTACATACATTGATAAAATCTTAGAGCAATCAAAACTTAACACAGGCTTTTTAAGTGATTTTGCAAGCGCAAGAGCTGTCATTGTTTTGCCAGTGCCTGCTGCGCCATAAAAAATAATTTTTGCATCAATCCCACGCCTTTTGTCCTTAATCCCCCAGTCTTTTAAGCGTTGCAGCACTTTAGAATCCATTTGCTTAAGTAACACTTCAAGCGTTGCTTTTGTGCTAGGGCTTAGGACAACTTCATTTAAAGTTTCCCTCGGACGAACAAAATCAAAAATATCTTGTTCTTTAACAAGCGATTCTAGACTAATGCGCTCTTTTGCACCTTGTGTTTGGGGATGTGTGATTTTTTTTAGCACACCATCTGGGATAAAAAATGTTCGGCTAACTCCCCCAAAAGGATTTAAAATCTCATCATAATCCACAAGTCCTTTTTCCACCAAACGACTTCTATCGTCTAAAAGGGCGCGATTTTTCATTCTCTCATAATCATTCATACTAACAAGATTTATAAGTGTGCCAAGCTCCCTACCTTCACTCTCTTTTCCTAAATACTCTTCTCTAATAAGCGCCAAAAAAATAACTTTTTCTTGTGGATTTAAGCCATATTCTTTACATAAACTCTCCAAACCCAACTTTTCTTTTGTTAGCTCTAAACGCCCTTGAATCCTATCTTGCAAAAGCTTGTATTTTTGCATTCCTTTTTTTAAAAGTGGCGATGAGTGATTGTCTTTTTTGTGTGGGCTTAAGCTATGTAACAACTCAATACAAGCAAACTGATCCTTTAAATATTCTAAATGATCGCTATAAGGAGCAATTTTAGGAAGTTTTGGGTTAATCCCACCTTCTTCAACGAGTTTTAAAAAACTCGCGCTCAAGGAGATTGTCATATTTAAAAGCTCTAAAAGCAATTCTTCTTGATTCAAAGTTTTTAAAAAAATGTGTTGTGCAATCCAACCTGTATCCAATAAATTTTTAAAAAATGGCAAATATTGTAAAACTTCTATTTCATCTTTTGGTGCAAAAAGCGCGTTAATCACATCAAGACAGACAACTTCGTGTTCGCCCCTTAAAAACTCTCTGCATAAATGGCGCAAAATCAAAGCTTCCTCTTTGCTACACTTTAAAAAAGGATAAATCTTTGCCTTATTAATACTACTTACTCGTAAAAAATCAATCAAATACTGCACGCACTAGCCCCTTCATCATCATAAGGATCAAGGTGTGTTATCACAACCCAATTTCCTTTTAGATTCTGTATTTTACACTCTATGGCATCTGCAATACTATGTGCATCTCTTAACAAAATCTCTGGGCTAAATACCAAATGCACCTCTACAAAATATGTATCTCCACTTTGTCTAGTTTTTAAATCGTGGTAACTTTGTACCTCTTTTGTGGAATCTAAAATAGCTTTTATCTCATCTTGTTTGTCATCATCTAATGCGCGATCCAGCAAAACTAACACCCCTTCTTTTAATAATCCAAATGCAGAATACCCTACATACAGCCCAATTGCAATTCCAAAGAGTGCGTCAATTATGCTAAGTCCTGTTAGCTTCACAATCACAAGCGCTACAAGCACCGCGCCATTACTTAAAATATCCGTTTTATAATGCAACGCATCAGCTTTTATCACTAAATTATTACTTATCTTTGCTACATAACTAAGATACAGCACAAGCAAAGTTGTTAAGATAAAAGAAAAAACCATCACATACAAGGATAAATCAAGGCGTGCCAACTCACTTCCTAACACGATTTTCTTTAGCGATTGATAAAGGATAAAAATCCCAGAAACTAAAATCACACTCCCTTCAATCACTGCGGCAAGTGATTCTATCTTTCCTCTCCCATAATTAAACTTTAAATCTGCTGGTTTTTCCGCCTTTGTGATTGCATAGAGATTAAACAATGAAGCTGATAGATCAAGTAAAGAATCAATAGCACTTGCAAGAATCGCCACAGAACCACTTAAGATTCCAGCGATAAACTTCACACAAATTAGCACACACGCCACAAAGCTTGATACAATTGTAGCCTTACGCTGAATGCTTATCTTTGGCTTTTTAATTTCTGGATGAATTAAACAATTATGCGGTAAATTCTCAAGCATTTTACATCTCAAACAGGGGGCAATAAATAAAGCGGTTGCAAGTTTTCCCCAAAAATACTACTATCAAGCACCCCAGGCAAAGAAAAAGGCAAAATGTGCGGAATCGCGGCAAACTTTTTCACGCAAATTGTCGCATTTTTGACATTTTCACACACAAAATAACAATCCCCATAAGCCTTAATAGGCGAGTTTCCATTAAAGTAAAATGCGTGTGTAGCATAGAGCTTTATTCCCCTTGCTATCTCTAATGTTTTTGCAAAAAGATAGATTAATTTTAACGCCATAAAACTCCCAGGACCCCTTACAAAATACAATGTATCAAACTCAATCCCTTGTTTTTCTAGATCCATAAACTTAGGGACCAAAGCATCACTTAAAGGAGCGTTTAAAACAAAATCTTTATCTAACTTCAAATTTTCATCATACACGCCAATTAAAGCAGGCTCTTTAATACCATTTGGTAAGATTAAAATTTTATGCATTTTGCAAAGCATACTCATAGACTTGTTGCGCTTCTTTGCTTTCTAAAATTTCATAAGCATCACTATTTTCAAAGAGTTTTTTGGTTAGCAAATGATTAAGCTTATGACTTCCTGCATAAGATACATACGCCCCAAGGAGCGGGATTCCAAGCAATGCCATATCGCCAATAGCATCTAAAATCTTATGGCGCACAAACTCTTCTTTATAACGCAAACCATCTTTATTTAAAATGCTAGATTCATCAAGCACAATCGCATTTTCTAGCGAACCACCAAGCGCCAATCCAATAGAACGCAAATATTGCACTTCGTTTAAAAAGCCAAAAGTCCTAGCACGCGCAATTTCTTCTTTATAATTTTTCGTAGAAAAGTTAAATTTATAACTCTGTGTGCCAATCGCTGGGTGTGAAAAATGGATAGAAAAATCAAACACACAAAGCTCACTAGGCTCAAAACGCACAAATTTATCACCATCTTTAACTTCAATAGGAGCTTTAATCTTTAAAATTTTTTTAGTTGCCTTTTGCTTGATTACGCCCGCTTCCTCTAAAAGCATACAATACCCTATGCTACTCCCATCCATTATCGGCACTTCTTCATTATCTAGCACAATTTTAAGGTTATCAATCCCATAAGCGTGGATTGCTGAGAGTAAATGCTCTATGGTTGAAACTTTATGCCCATCTTTTGCAATCACCGTTGCCATTGTTGTATCTACCACACTTTCAGGCTTTAGCGGTATGCTAACGCCCACATCACTCCGATAAAAATGGATTCCACAATTTTCCTCCAAAGGCTCTAATATCATTCTCACAGGAACACCTTTGTGTAAGCCAATCCCTACTAACTCGACTTTTTTTGCTATAGTTTGTTGTCTCATTATAAGCCTTCTACAACAATGGAATCATTTTTTCTATATACTTTATTGCGAGGATATTTTAACAACTCTTTATCTACAATCTCTCCACCAAAAAGCACATTACCCTCACTCACTTCACCTAAAATCATATATTCTCCATCGCAAAACACATTACCACTAATTGTGCCAAAAATTTGTAGATTTCCGCCACTTTGGATATGCGCGCCACTATTAATTCTCCCAAAAATTGTTAAATCCCCCTTTGCAATAATCTCTTCTCCACTCCTAATTGTGCGATTTAGCACAAGAGTGTTTGCTTGCGTTTTGGATTCTATTTTTTTAGATTCTGCTTTAGATTCCACATTTTTAGATTCCAACTTCCCTATATCTTGAGCCTTTGTATCAAGCCCTAAATTCTCTATGCTATTTGCTAAAACAAACCTTAATTGCTTCTGTTTTAAATACTCCAAAAGTTCAGCATAATTATGATTTAAATCAAAAGTAAAAACCAGCAAAAGACTTTGTAAAAGCCCTAAATTTTTATCAATATAAGCAATTATTTCTTGCGCTTCTCCTTCTACAAAAATAAACGCACGAAAATTTTTCTGCCTTGTTTTTACCATTTAAGAACCTTGAATTTGGTTGATAATTGTCTTTGCTTCATTAATTACATCAGTAATATTAAGTTTAATCCAATTTGAATCCATCCACTCCGCATTCCACACTTCATAGCCTTGCACAAGCACACTAAAATGCAAATGATCGCCAAGTGCTAGTCCTGTGTTACCAGTGTTTGCAATTTTTACATTAGATTCTAACACATCTCCCACGCTCACATCAGAAGCTGTTAAATGCGCATATAGAGTAGATAGTCCAAGTCCGTGATACACCACAACACTATTCCCATCAATACCTACAAACTCATTTAGCGTTACAATACCCGGATTACTTAAAATAACAGGGGCTTGCTTAATGCTCGCTAAATCCAATCCCATATGGTTAGACTCACTAACAATCTCTCCTTGATAAGTAAAGCGACGATGATCCCCAAAACTTGCCATTACAGCACCATTTCTTAAAGGTGTAAAGGGTTTAATAGCAAAGTTCTCCACAACAGATTCTATATCAAAACTAGAAGCCACTTTAAATATCCTATCAAAACTCTGTTCTCTCACACTTTCATTAATATAGCGAAAAATATCCACTTTATTTTCAAATTCCCCTAAGCTTTTCTCGCCAATCTCCTCCACAAGCGTTGAGATTTTGCCATCCACAAAGGAATCAGTAAGTGGAATCGTGGAATCTTTGTATTGTTTCTTTTGCTGAAAATAGCCAATAGGCACAATACTAACATTGCCCGCGCTATCTTGTGCGATGATTTTTGGCGTAAAATTCTCGTGTAACTTTGACCAAGCAATTAACGCGATATAAAAGCCCTCCCTATAAAAAGGCTGTGCTTTAAATTCCAAGTTTCCATTAGTAATTACAAGGTTTTCTAAATTTTCATCACTTGCGCGAAAAATCACAAGTGCGCTCCCACCTTGCGTGATTTTATAAGAATTTGCTACCACTGCTAATTGTGGCTTTTTTGTATCAATGGCAATGTTAAATTGCTGTGTTGTTGTATTGCCTTTAAAAAGATTCCATTTGCTTGTATCTGTAACGCTTACTTCAAGAGTAATAAACTTTGTGTTATTTTTAATTCCTGCTGGCTTTTGGATTCCAATACAAAAGCTTTTTATCGGAGTATTTGTAATGAGATTTTGCGCTAGCTGAGAGATATTTGCATTTTTTGCTACACACATTGCATCTTGTGCATTGATTTGTTGTGCTTCAAGTGGAATTCTATTACCATTTTCAATTAATGCGACACTATAACTTTTAATGCCTAGATTATCGCTAATTTCAATAGGAAAAGATTCCTTAAGATTCCACACTGCCTTGTCTTTAATTACAATCTTTGGTGCTTCTTTCTCAAAAGAATCAGAAGTTAAAGCAAAAATCCCCCCACCAATTAAAACTAAAACAACAATCAAACCTAAAATCTTCACAAAACCACTTTTCATTTTTGGATTGCGCATTACTTCCCTTTAATGCAAAATTTACCGCGATTCTAGCCAAAAAGTGCTTATTTAGAAGTAAAAATTAAAACTTCTCTTAAAGATTTTAAGATTCCTTATCCCTTTCTTTACTTTAAATAATATTCTATGCTTTTAAAGCCTGCGTGGATTAAAACTATTTTCTATAAATTTTCAAGATTAGGAAGTGAAGGTTGCTCTCCTTTTATTTTTGGCTTTTCAGTGGAAATTTGCTCTTTCCACTTTTTTAAAGATCCAATAATAAACTTTACATTTCTTTTGGTAATAATCTTAAAATCTTTACTCTTATCGCTTTTGTTAAATTCCATAATGACTTGTTCATCTAGCTTTGCAATTGACATTTTCATAGCAATCAATTCTCTATTCAAATTAAACTTCTCATCATCAAAAATTGTTTCATCATACATTACCGCTCTTTTAATCCCATAATCTTTGGCTTTACCCATTGCATGTCTTGAGCCACTATCTTTTTTCTTGTCCCTCTTAGAATCCTTTTCACTATAACTTGCCGTCAAAATCACCATATCACTAAAGAGCGCCTGCAGCCTATCCCTTTTTATATATCTATTGATATACTCAAACTTATTTTCTGCTTCCTTATAATATTCACTGATTAAAAGCCCATTTTTATTCCTTACTATCTCACTTGCTAACTCTCTATTTTCTTTTGGCAATATATTATCTAGCGTGCTAGGCAATATAGCAATTGTGCAATTTTGATCAGAAACACTCTTATGCGCTATAGTATCACAACCAAGCGCAAGACCACTTATGATAGTAGCATCATACTTTAAAATTTCCCCAAGAATCTCTTTTTCTAGTTGCTTAATTTCTTCAGTTGGTTCCAAAATGCCTATAACGGCGATATTAAAATTGTTTTTTGATAATAATTTTAAATCCCCTTCATAAGCCAAAAATACAGGTAAATCGTTCTTATTTTCAATTCTCTCAAAACGACATTCAGGAAAATCCTCGTCTCCAAAAGCAGTGTATCTTATGCCTTCTTTACTATTATCCAACAAGTTCCCAATCTCTTCCATTTCATTATTAAAATCAAATTTCTTAATCTCCTCAATCTTCTTGTTTAATTTGTTAATCTCCTCAATCTTCTTGTTTAATTTGTTAATCTCCTCAATCTTCTTGTTTAATTTGTTAATCTCTTCTTCCTTAAACTTCTCAATCTCCTTGCTTAATTTTTCAGTTGTCATATCATTTTTATAGCGTTCCCTAATCCAAGATGATTTTATCCCCGGAAACCTAAGAGCGATTAAGACATTTAAAACATTTCGGCTATATTTTCCATTTTCTTCACTAAAACAATATTTCATCTCAATCCTTTTGTCGTGTCTTTGCTAGAGCATAAAACTCAACTCTTTTGGAGCCACAATCCAAAAGTGCCTGTAAACAGTCCTCGTCAACACCTACAAACTTATTGCCATGATGATGTGTATAAATATCATCAACAAGCAACACATTCCTTCCTTTAATTCCTTCTTCAAATATATCACAGGTGTCCTTAGTAATTCCAGGATAAGGATCTAGCCCTCCATCGGATTTAGAAAAATGCGTTGTACGAGTTTCTCTTATGCGCTTAATATAATCTGTTCCATCAATGATACTACCCCCATAATCACGCTCTTGAATATGCCCAATAACATACTGAATAAAATCCTTAAAATGTGTGGATTTGTATGGCTTGGATCTTGGCACAACACAAACAACAAAATTCTCTTTATTCCTTTTGTATTCGCAGCAAAAATGCGTTAAACAATTCAATACATAGCCATATCCTTTGTTGCGGGCTTTTACAATCACATCACTATCAAAGCCATATTTCGAATTATCATCCTTAAAATCCACAATCCAGTCTGGATTCTCAGGATTATGTAGATTTGTATATTGCAGACTATGGTAAGCTTTGATATCTTGCTTTAAAAATTCACATGCCTTGATTATAAAAGAATTAAAATTTTTCTCATTCTCATTCATCAACAAATTCTCCTTTTAGATTTAATTTGAATTTCATTACTAAAATCATCACCGATTTGAATAATCCTATCCTTTGTAATACCAGCACATAAAGCATTTTCCACTTGCAATTTTTCATTTTCAAAAACAAGCATATCTTTTGCATTTAATTGTAGAAATTCTATGCAATTTAAAAATTTATTTCCGTATTCATTATAAAAAGTGTGAGAAAAATATTTTTCGATACGATGATATTCTAGTAACAATTTAGCCCTATTTCTAGAAGCATTAGTTAGTAAAATAATCTGATTTTTTTGGTAAAACTGAAGAACAATATCAAAAAGATTATGATTCAAAAATGTATATTCTAAATATTTAAAATAACTAGAGTCCTTAAGATTCTTAATTTCTTTAAGTTTTAAATCACTAAATAAGGCAATTTTTTCTAAATCTTTTAAAGTAATTCTTTTAATTCTATTTATAGAAGGGGGGGGGGGGCGATTTTATCACTTTTTCAATAGCATCGTAATAAGCTAAATTGTTTGCTCTATCTGTTTGCAATAATGTACCATCTAAGTCAAAAACCAAAACATCAGTTTTAATAATCTCAAGACTATATTTCACTTCTTCAACCCTCTTGCAAACTTTTAAACCAAACTAAACAAACTTAAATAGAATAAACAAAGCAAATGCAGAATCCAACACAATCTTATTACACTCTCATCTCCGCACCGTCCTACTTTACCACTCCTGAAAGGAGCAGTATCATCAGCGAAGAAGAGCTTAACTTCTAGGTTCGGAATGGAGCTAGGTGGAACCTCTTCTCTATTAGCACGAAGATGACAATGTAATACTCATAAATAATACTAAGCCTATATAAGCTTTATCCCTTTAAAGCATAACCTAAGTAACTTTACTAACACTTTAGCAAAGATTTTAAAAGAATCTAGGTTTAATATTTAAATTATGATACTAAGCCTATATAAGTTAATTTGATTAAATACTTTAAAAGAAAAGTAAAATCAACCAAATAAGTCTTTAATCATTTAACTCTTTAAAGTTTCAATTTTTAAAGCTTGAATTCTTTAGAAGCTTTTAAATCTTTATCTTAATATCCTTTTAGCTACTTAAACTATTCTAAAGGCTTTAAAGATATTAAGAGATACTATAAGTAATGCAATAACTAAAAATCTATCTTAATGGATTACACTCATTAAGGCAGTGGCTTTTTATCAATTAAGCCAAACGGTCTATTAGTAGTAGTCAGCTAAACATATTACTATGCTTACACCCCTACCCTATCAAGCAGGTAGTCTTCCTGCGACCTTCAGGGAAAGTTCATCTTGGAGTTGGCTTCACGCTTAGATGCTTTCAGCGTTTATCACATCCATACGTAGCTACGCTGCGATGCCCATAGCAGGACAACAGCTACACCAGTGGTATGTCCATCCCGGTCCTCTCGTACTAGGGACAGATCTCCTCAACTTTCCTACGCCCACGGCAGATAGGGACCGAACTGTCTCACGACGTTCTGAACCCAGCTCGCGTACCGCTTTAAATGGCGAACAGCCATACCCTTGGGACCTGCTCCAGCCCCAGGATGCGATGAGCCGACATCGAGGTGCCAAACCTCCCCGTCGATGTGAGCTCTTGGGGGAGATCAGCCTGTTATCCCCGGGGTACCTTTTATCCTTTGAGCGATGACCCTTCCACACAGAATCACCGGATCACTATGACCGACTTTCGTCTCTGCTTGACTTGTTTGTCTTACAGTCAGGCTGGCTTATGCCATTACACTCTACAAATGATTTCCAACCATTTTGAGCCAACCTTTGCAAGCCTCCGTTACTTTTTAGGAGGCGACCGCCCCAGTCAAACTACCCACCAGGCATTGTCCTACTAGAGGATAACTCTAGCTAGTTAGCAGACAGAAACATTAAGGGTGGTATCTCAACGGTGGCTCCATCTCTACCGGAGTAAAGATTTCAAAGCCTCCCACCTATGCTGCGCATAATGCTCCCATCGGCAGTGCCAAGCTGTAGTAAAGGTCCACGGGGTCTTTCCGTCTTGCCGCGGGTAGGAGGAATTTTCACCTCCACTACAATTTCACTGAATCACTCTTTGAGACAGCTCCCATCTCGTTACGCCATTCATGCAGGTCGGTATTTAACCGACAAGGAATTTCGCTACCTTAGGACCGTTATAGTTACGGCCGCCGTTTACTCGGGCTTCAATTCAAAGCTTCACCTTGCGGCTGACTAATCCTCTTAACCTTCGAGCACCGGGCAGGCGTCACACCTTATACTTCCTCTTACGAGTTGGCAAAGTGCTGTGTTTTTGGTAAACAGTCGGGAGGGACTCTTTGCTGAGACCACTTAAAGTGGCACACCTTATCGCGAACTTACGGTGTTAGTTTGCAGAGTTCCTTAAAGAGAGTTCTTTCACGCGCCTTAGAATACTCATCTCATCTACCTGTGTCGGTTTACGGTACGGGCAACATTAGCTAAACTTAGAGGCTTTTCTTGGCACGACGATCTTAACAATTCACACCGCTACCCGAAGGTTTTGGTATGCCTGTTGGGTTTGGGATACGGGAGCGGATTTACCAATCTCCTAACTTGCACCCTTCGACTGACACTTCTATCCGTCAGCTTGTCTTGACCCTATGCGTCCCCCCATCGCACACTAATGTTGGTATAGGAATATTAACCTATTTTCCATCGACTACCCATTTCTGACTTGTCTTAGGACCCGACTAACCCTACGATGACGAGCATAGCGTAGGAAACCTTAGATTTTCGGCGAAGTGGATTCTCACCACTTTTATCGCTACTCATTCCTGCATGCTCACTTCACACCGCTCCACCACTCCTTACCGGTATGGCTTCAACGCTGATGTGAACGCTCTTCTACCACTGTGCATCAGCACAATCTACAACTTCGGTGTCTATCTTAGCCCCGTTATATTTTCAGCGCAGAATCACTAGACCAGTGAGCTGTTACGCTATCTTTAAAGGATGGCTGCTTCTAAGCCAACCTCCTGGTTGTCTGAGTAACTCCACATCTTTTTCCACTTAGAATAGAACTTTGGGACCTTAGTTGGTAGTCTGGGTTGTTCCCCTTTAGACGATTGATTTTATCACCCACCGCCTGACTCCCAAGATACGGTAATAGGTATTCGTAGTTTGACAGGGGTTGGTACCGCGGTGAGCAGCCCTAGCCCAATCAGAGCTCTACCCCCTATTACTATCACTTGAGGCTATACCTAAATATATTTCGAAGAGAACCAGCTATCACTGAGTTTGATTGGCCTTTCACCCCTATCCACAGCTCATCCCAACCCGTTTCAATGGGTACGAGTTCAGTCCTCCGGTAGGTGTTACCCCACTTTCAACTTGGCCATGGATAGATCACTCAGCTTCGGGTCTGCAGCATCTGACTAAATCGCCCTTTCAGACTCGCTTTCGCTACGGCTTCACATTAGTTTAACCTTGCCAGATACCACAACTCGCAGGATCATTATGCAAAAGGCAGTCCATCACCCTGATAAATCATAGGGCTCTGAATGATTGTAGGCAAATGGTTTCAGGTTCTATTTCACTCCGCTCACTGCGGTTCTTTTCACCTTTCCCTCACGGTACTGGTTCGCTATCGGTGTAGTAGTAGTATTTAGGGTTGGAGAGTGGTCTCCCCTGCTTCAGCCCGGATTTCACGTGTCCTGACCTACTCTGGATCCTGCTACCTAGAAAGACTCTTTCATATACGGGGCTATCACCCTCTGTGGCTATCCTTTCCAGAATGTTCTATTAGAGTCTCTCCGTGGATGTTGCAGTCCTCAACCCCAGTAGCAAGCTACTGGTTTGCCCTGTTCCCCGTTCGCTCGCCGCTACTAAGAGAATCTCTATTGATTTCTTTTCCTCTAGTTACTGAGATGTTTCACTTCACTAGGTTCGCTCCATTTAAGGTAATACATATTGCTATGTATTGGGTTGCCCCATTCGGAAATCTATGGATCAAAGCATCTTGACAGCTCCCCATAGCTTATCGCAGTCTAGTACGTCCTTCATCGCCTCTACTACCCAAGGCATCCACCATTTGCCCTTCACAAGCTTAACTGACTTTATATTCTAACGCCACTGCCTTAATGAATGCAATGCAAACATTAAGACAATCTTTAGTTATTTGCGTGATTGTAGTTATTACTTATATAGGCTTTGACAATGTGTTGTTAAATATCATTTAGAATCTCTACTAAATCTATTAGGTTTTATAAAGATTCTAATGTAAATGTTTGAGATTTAAAACACTTACATTAGAATCACTTGAGAATCACTTTAATTATCTAAGTATATCCCAGAATTACTTTAAAAATATTATTTAAAGAAATAAAAAGTTTATCTTTTATTGTTAATTCTATTACATTAGGCATTAATATCACATACTAACAGGCTTACTTATATTTAAAAAGTTAGCTTTTATAGATAACATATTTAAGTATAACTCATTTACAAATAAACTGCTCTACTAAATTTGTTATTAGCGCATTGTCTTTTAAGACTTGGTGGAGAATAGCGGGATCGAACCGCTGACCTCCTGCGTGCAAAGCAGGCGCTCTCCCAGCTGAGCTAATTCCCCAAAAGAATTTCATCTGGTGGGCTTAGGAGGACTTGAACCTCCGACCTCACCCTTATCAGGGGTGCGCTCTAACCACCTGAGCTATAAGCCCCTACTTAAAGTCTTATGATCTCTGAAAACTAAGCAGGATAAAGAACAACTTAAACTCAATAAACAAATATTGAGTTATCTCTCTTGAAAGGAGGTGATCCAACCGCAGGTTCACCTACGGTTACCTTGTTACGACTTCACCCCAGTCGCTGCATCCGCCGTGGGCGGTAGCCAGTTTGGCATTCCGACTTAAGGCGAATACAACTCCCATGGTGTGACGGGCGGTGAGTACAAGACCCGGGAACGTATTCACCGCAACATTGCTGATTTGCGATTACTAGCGATTCCAGCTTCATGTAGTCGAGTTGCAGACTACAATCCGAACTGAGATATGTTTTATAGATTTGCTCCACCTCGCGGTATTGCTTCTCTTTGTACATACCATTGTAGCACGTGTGTAGCCCTAGGCGTAAGGGCCATGATGACTTGACGTCATCCTCACCTTCCTCCTCCTTACGAAGGCAGTCTCCTTAGAGTGCTCTACCGAATAGTTAGCAACTAAGGACGAGGGTTGCGCTCGTTGCGGGACTTAACCCAACATCTCACGACACGAGCTGACGACAGCCGTGCAGCACCTGTTTTCAAGTTCTAGCAAGCTAGCACTCCACTATCTCTAGCGGATTCTATCAATGTCAAGCCTAGGTAAGGTTCTTCGCGTATCTTCGAATTAAACCACATGCTCCACCGCTTGTGCGGGTCCCCGTCTATTCCTTTGAGTTTTAATCTTGCGACCGTACTCCCCAGGCGGAATGCTTAATGCGTTAGCTGCATTACTGGAGTGACAAGCACCCCAACAACTAGCATTCATCGTTTAGGGCGTGGACTACCAGGGTATCTAATCCTGTTTGCTCCCCACGCTTTCGCGCATCAGCGTCAGTAATGTTCCAGCAGGTCGCCTTCGCAATGAGTATTCCTCTTGATCTCTACGGATTTTACCCCTACACCAAGAATTCCACCTACCTCTCCCATACTCTAGAATAATAGTTTCAAATGCAGTTCTATGGTTAAGCCATAGGATTTCACATCTGACTTATTATCCCGCCTACGCGCTCTTTACGCCCAGTGATTCCGAGTAACGCTTGCACCCTCCGTATTACCGCGGCTGCTGGCACGGAGTTAGCCGGTGCTTATTCGTTAGATACCGTCATAATCTTCTCTAACAAAAGGAGTTTACAATCCGAAAACCTTCATCCTCCACGCGGCGTTGCTGCTTCAGGGTTTCCCCCATTGAGCAATATTCCCTACTGCTGCCTCCCGTAGGAGTCTGGACCGTGTCTCAGTTCCAGTGTGTCCGATCACCCTCTCAGGCCGGATACCCGTCATAGCCTTGGTGAGCCATTACCTCACCAACAAGCTGATAGGACATAGGCTGATCCTTTAGCGAAAAACCTTTCCCCCGTAGGGAATATCCGGTATTAATCACCGTTTCCAGTGGCTATCCCAGACTAAAGGGCACATAACCTATGCATTACTCACCCGTGCGCCACTAATCCACTTCTAGCAAGCTAGAAGCTTCATCGTTCGACTTGCATGTATTAGGCACGCCGCCAGCGTTCACTCTGAGCCAGGATCAAACTCTCCATAAAAATTATGGAAGTTTGTATCAAAAATAAATAATGATTGCAAACTCTCCATAAGATAAAGAAAGAAAAGCTTAAAAGAATAAAGATTTAAAGATTCTCTAAAGAGTTTCTTTAAATTTTAAGATTTAAGTTTTACTTGGTTTTAGATTCTTATTAATAAGTTTAAATTATCTAAAAAGAATCTGTGTTTGGATTAGTTTGTCCTAAAATCTCAAAATCTCTGTTTTAGATTTGTGTTTTATGCAAACAATCTTTAGTGTGCTTTAGTTATAAGTTTAGTAAAAAGTTCCAAAATATAAAGAAAGAATTAATCTTTCTATAATAAGAAACTCAAAAAAATATAAACTTTTAACAAATGACATAAAGACTGCTTTAAAGAATAAAACCACAAAGCAATAAATTGAGTTTGTTGTATAAGAATTTAGAAAATAATTTAAGAAGTTGTTGTTCTTTATTATTTCCTGCTTAGTTGTCAAAGATCATTTAACTTTAATGCGCATACTACATTAATATGTATATTACATAATCTAAAGTTAAAGAACATTTTTACATTAAAGATTAAACCTTAGAAAAGCCTGCATCTTAAGTTTTAAATAAAATCATTTGCTGGATTCTTGATTATAATCAAGAAAAGTAAAGATTTATAAAACTAAGGATTAAATGAGTGAAATTCACTTATTATAATCTGTTACAATGTGCTAATTTAAGGGATTAAAATTTAGCGCAAAAAAGGAAGTGGAATTATAGCTAGAAAAGCTTAAGGGGAGATTAAAATTATTCCCAGCGTTTATAATCGCAAGCAATCCCCAAACTATCGCACCACTTTCCTATTAATAAAGCTTCAATTTCCTCCATACTTCGTCCAGCATAATACCCAAGAATAGGCGGTGCTATCACAACTCCTAATTGTGAAAGTTTTAACATATTCTCTAACATAATTGCACTAAAGGGCATTTCTCTAACCGCTAAAAGCAACTTTCGCTTCTCTTTTATCATCACGCTTGCCGCGCGGAATAATAAAGTATCACTAATTCCACACGCAATTTTCGCTAAAGCATCGCTTGAGCAAGGAATCACCGCCATCGCTTCACACACAAAAGACCCACTTGCAATACACGCCCCTAATTCTTCATCATCTAGTAATTTTAGATTCCATATTTTGCTAAAATCAAACTCTCCCACACCTTCTTCAAGCTTTAAAACTTCCCTAGCACCCTTTGTAATCACACAATATTTTTCAATCTCACAAGGCAAAGATTCTAAAAATTTCAACCCTAGCCCTGCTCCACTTGCTCCACTAATCCCTACAATCACACGCTTCATAGCAACTTCCCCTTGCCTTCTTCTATAATTTCCACTTCATAAGTCTTTTTGCCATTAATCACACGCGCCTTTATAACATCGCCCACAGCAGCGTCCTTTTGTGCTTCAAGCGTAAATTCTAGCAACACTCCGTTTTCTACCACACTAATTAAAATCCTATCCCCTTTTTTTACCACACGCTTTGAAATTAGCCTATCTCTAGTGATTATCACATCTTTTGGCGTGTAAGATCGCACCGCAACTCTCCCCATCTCTCCCTCTTCCATTAAAGGACTACTAATTTTCTCAAACGAAATCCAAACCAAATGTGCATTATTATAATTTACCCCATTTCTACCACTAATAGGCTCACTACTTTGGATTGCTTGTAGTTTTGCATCAATTACATATTTAAAATACACTTTTCTATTGCGTATTTGCTTGCCCTTTTGCTCCCCTATAATAACATCAAAACTCCCTGTATTGCGCTTTAGCAACTTTGCTGGAAAATCAATAGATTTTATCGCATCTTCTTTAAAATCTACCGGTGTAATTTGTTCTAAATGGATTGCTTGAATTTGGATATTATTCTTTTTATATTCTTTTAATAACTCGCTTAAAATATAATTCTTAATCCCTTGTTGTTCTCCACCAAACGCACGCTTAAAGGTAATAATAGGCACTTCAGCCCCAACCACAATGCCTTCATTTTCAAAAGTCTTAATGATTTGGCTACTCTTAACCTGATAATTATTAGAGCTAGTTGGAATCCTAAAAAGCAAAAAATCCTTTGGAGTCTCTTTAAACAAGTCCTTTGCATACACTTCTTCATTTTTAAAGCGATATTCTTTTTCTAGCACAAAATAATCCAAGCCAAACGCACCATTAATACACGCAATGCATAATAAAAAAACAATTATTTTTCGCATTTTTCTAATCTTGCTTTTGAAATTCTTAGTGCATTACTAACAACACTAAGCGAACTTAATGCCATTGCTGCCCCCGCAAATGCAGGCTGTAAGGCAATCCCAAAAAAGGGATAAAACACGCCTGCTGCAATAGGAATCAACACAATATTATACACATAGGCGAAAAATAAATTCTCCTTAATGTTATGTAAAGTTACTTTTGCAAGATCAAAAACTTCCACAATCCCCCACAAATCGTCTTTTAAAAGCAATACATCGCCAACTTCTTGCGCTAATTGAGTCGCATCAATAAAAGAGATTCCAAAACTTGCTTCCTTTAAGGCTAGCGCGTCATTAATCCCATCACCCACAAAGCACACACTGCCCTTTTTAGCAAACTCTGCCACAATTTCCGCCTTTTGCACAGGCGCAATGGAAGTAAAATATTCTGTAATCCCAAGCTCTTTTGCAACTTTTTCTACACTTTGTGCGTTATCCCCGCTTAAAATCACAGGCACAATTCCTCGTTTTTTAAGCGCGTTAATCGTAGCTTGTGCATTTTCTTTAATGGAATCTTGTAAATAAAATAGGGCTAAAAGCTCATTTTCACTAGCTAACGCAATGGCATTTTCATTTTTTTGAATACCAACCTTAGTGCAAGATTCCACCCACTCTAATTGCCCAAAATAATAAGATTTCCCTAAAATCTCCCCTTTAACGCCCTTTGCAATTGTGTATTCCTTGTTTTCTAACTCTAGCATTTTAGAATCCTTTGCAAACTCTAAAATCGCTTTTGCAATAGGATGGGGATTATTGTGTTGCAAAGTTTTTGCCACAGATTTAACAAAATCTTCGCCCTTTTTTGTGAAAATCCTACATTCTTTTACCGTAATTTCACCCTTTGTCAGTGTGCCTGTTTTATCAAAGATAATCGTTTTAATTTGCTGTGCTTTTTCATAGATTTCTGGGCTTTTTATTAAAATTTCTAAACTCTTAGCGCGCATACTAGCACATACAATAGCTAAAGGCGTAGCAAGCCCTAAAGCACAAGGACAAGAAACCACCAAAACACAAGCAGCAATAGAGAGTGCAAAAGCCAAACTCTCTCCTAATGCTATCCACATCATAAACGCAAGCAAACTAATTGCCACCACACTTGGTACAAATACACTTGCAATCTTATCTGCAAGCTTTCCAATAGGGGGCTTTTGGCTTTGAGATAACTCTAGCAAATCTAGCATTTCATACACAAAAAATGCATTAGCGTCCTTAGTTGCTTGAATGGTAAGCTCCCCATTTAAAACCAAACTTCCCCCAACAACTTCCGCCCCACTCTCTACAAGCTTTGGCAACTCTTCTCCATTAATATGCGCGCTACTCACTTCCGCCTTGCCACTAAGCACCACACCATCTAGAGGGATTTTCTCTCCACCTAACACCAAACACACATCGCCTTTTTGGATTCCATCTATTGCAACCCATTTTGTGCTTTTTAAATTAGATTCCAGCTTTAATCTTGCTTGTGCAGGCAGCAAAGATGCGAGCATTGCCACACCATCGCTTGCCTTTTTTTTTGCGCTTGACTTTAAATACTCCCCCACAAGCACAAAACAAATCACCGCGCTACTACCTTCAAAATAAAACCCACTCTCTCCCAAAGCAAACAAATACAAAGAATACGCATACGCTACACTTGTGCCAAGTGCAATTAGCATATTCATATCCGCTGATTTTGTTTTAAAAAAGCTCTTAGCTCCCACATAAAAAGGATACCCACAATAAAATTGCACCACACTTGCCAAGACCAGCTGAACAACGCCGCTCCAAGCACTATGGAATCCCCCCATATGTAAAAGAAAAATCCCTAAAAAAAGCGGAACTGCGACAAACAAGCGTTGCTTTAACCCCTTGATATAAGCCACTTCTTGCGCCTTAGAATCATCTAAGCTTGCAGGAAATCCATAAGAAGTAATTAAATCCATAATTTCTTTAGAAGAAATTTTTGTATTCTCATAAGCAATTTTCGCGCGCCCGCTAATTGCATTAATTTTAATATTTGTAATGGCTGGAATCTTTTGTAGATTTTTTTCAATCGCAGAAGAACACGCGCTGCAATGCATCCCGTTAATATTTAATTTCACAATCTCCATTTTTTATTCCTAAAAAATCTATTTAATCAGTTTTAAACTATAAAGCTTTATAATACTGCTCTTAAAATTTTATCAATTATTTCATTTTTTTTGCAAGGCGTGACAATGATTCATCGTAAAAAAATCTATAATCCAAACTCCAAAGAAAGCGTTAATGAACGCCGTATTTTTGGGGGAAATCCCACAAGTATTTTTGAGCTTAACAAGATTAAATACCAGTGGGCTTATAATCTTTGGAAAGTAATGCTTGCAAATTCCTGGTTTCCAGAAGAAGTCAATATGACGCAAGACAAACGCGATTACTCTGATGGCTTAACGCCAGAAGAAAAAATTGGTTATGACAGAGCTTTAGCGCAACTAATCTTTATGGATTCCTTGCAAACGAACAATCTTATTGATAATGTTAATCCCTATATCACAAGCCCAGAAATTAACTTAATCTTAGTGCGTCAAGCTTTTGAAGAGGCTTTGCACTCCCAAAGTTATGCGGTAATGGTAGAATCTATTTCTGCAAACACTGATGAAATTTATGAAATGTGGCGCACAGATATTCAACTAAAAAGCAAAAATGATTATATTGCAAATGTTTATGAGGAGCTTTCTGTTAATCCTACAGAATCTATACTTCTAAAAGCGATGTTTGCTAACCAAATCTTAGAAGGGATTTATTTTTATAGCGGATTTGCCTTTTTCTACACACTTGCAAGAAGTGGTAAAATGCTAGGAAGTGCTCAAATGATTCGCTTTATACAACGCGATGAAGTAACACATTTATTGCTTTTTCAAAATATGATTAATTCCCTTAGAAAAGAAATGCCTCATCTTTTTACCAAAGACTTAATTGAAGAAGTGCTAGAAATGTTTAGAGAAGCGGTACGCGTAGAATCCACCTGGGGGGAATATATTACACAAGGGCAAATTTTAGGACTTACTAGTGAAATTATCCACGAATATATCCGTTATCTTGCAGATAATCGCCTAACACGTGTTGGCTTACCGGCACTTTACAACGCAAGACATCCAATTAAATGGGTGGATTCTTTTAGCTCCTTTAATGAGCAAAAAACAAATTTCTTTGAAGGAAATGTTACAAATTACGCAAAAGGGAGTATTAATTTTGATGATTTCTAAAACGCTTTATTCTTTACAAGTTAAAACTAAGCAAAATTTCTTAGAAAATTTAGAGCATTTGCGCAATCTTATTATCCAGTGCAAAAGCGATTCCATTATTGTAGCACCAGAAGTGTGCTTGACAAATTTTTGCTATCAAAGAATGGATGAAGCCAGTGAGTTTGCAAAAGAAGCTACAGAAACACTACTTACACTCTCAAGCGATCGCACAATTATTGTTACAATGATTGAAAAATATCGCAATGGTTTCTATAACAATTTAAAGGTTTTTCACAAAGGTGAATTACTCCACAAGCAAAGCAAGCACAAGCTTTTTCCGCTAGGCAATGAACATTTGCATTTTCAAAGTGGCGATATTGCCGAGATTGCACCTTTTAAGATTGATAGCTTAACTTGCGGTGCGATTAATTGCTTTGAATTGCGATTTATTGAGCTTTGGCAAAGGCTAAAGAGTTGTGATTTAATCTTTGTTCCAGCACAATGGGGGAAAGAGCGCAAAGACAACTTTGAAACTCTAACAAAAGCCTTGGCAATCACCACACAAAGCTTTGTTATCGCAAGTAGTGGCGCAAATGATACTTGCGCTAAAGGAAGTGGAATTATCACACCTTTTGGCACTGCAATAGTAGATGATAGCAAAGAAATCATTAGTCTAGAAGCTGATTTTAACGCCATTGCACAAGTGCGCAAATATATTAATATTGGATTAAACTAAAGGTGCAAGCGTTAAAAACTGCAAATATGGTGCTTGAGATTTCTAAGCACTTTCCACTTAGCCCACCAACTGAAAAGGCATTTTTAAGTATCAATAGAGAGCTTTTTGTCCCTAATGGCTTTAAACACTTAGCATACACTCTTGACGCACTTCCTATGGGAGCAAGCCAATGGATTAGCTCCCCCTTAACCGTAGCAAAAATGACAGAATATTTACAATGTCAAGGTGCAGATTCTGTGTTAGAACTTGGCTGTGGAAGCGGTTATCAAGCAGCAATTTTAAGCAAACTTATACGCCGTGTTTTTAGCATTGAACGCATTGAAAAACTCTGGCTTGAAGCAAGAGATCGCATTAAGCTTTGTAATATCTACAATATCAATACAAAGCTTGATGATGGACAAAATGGTTGGACTACCTTTGCGCCTTATGATAGAATTCTATTTTCTGCTTCCACAAAAGAAATTCCGCAAAATCTTATTGCACAACTCAATGAAGGCGGAATTCTCGTTGCTCCAATACTCACAAATAATAAACAAATCATTACACGCTTTAAAAAACAAAATGGAATCTTAACGCAAAAAGAAGAACTTGAAAGCTGTGTGTTTGTGCCTGTTTTAAATGGGTTAGAAAAAACTTAAGATTTATAAAGAATTTGAAACCTTCCATATAAGAAAGTGTCTTAAAAAGGGGGATAAACAGAAAAACTCTATTCTTAATATGGAAGGAGATTGCAATTATAACAAAACATAAACTAAAATTACTATAAAAATAAATTTTTGTTATTTAAATTGAATTCTAATTTCATAACTTTTAATTTTTGGCGTTTAAAAACAAGCTTTAAAGCAATCTTGGCTATAATCAAATAACAATTCTTTTTAGGAAAACTATGCTAAATAATATCAAAGTTTTAGAACCTAGACGCATTTACACAGCCCTTATTATGCTTATCGCCATTGTAATAATTGTGATTTTTCATAGCCCTATTTTACTATGGAGCGTGCTTGGTGTAGCATTTTTAATTGGATTTTATGAAAGTTGCAAGCTCTACAACGCTTCTAAAGATTCTTCGCAATCAAACACTCCTAAGCTCATATTTTGGGTATTAGCAATTTTAGTTTGGGTAAGTGTTTATCTCTATGAATCTCCTATAGGCACATTTGTAGCTCTTGTTATCTTAGGTGCATACCAAAGTTACACAAAGCGCGGAAACTTAGAGAAAATGATGCCCTTTATCTACCCTACAATCCCCTTTATTTTTTTATATTTACTCTATCTTGAATACTCCATTAACGCTATCATTTGGCTACTTTTTACCATTGGATTAACTGATAGTTTTGCCTATATCGGTGGCAAAATGATAGGTGGAAAACTCTTTGCAAACAGCGCGTTTTGCCCCACTTCGCCAAACAAAACTAAAGAAGGGGTGCTTGTTGGCGTAAGCGTTGCAACCATTGTTGGCACGCTTATAGGACTTGGAGTTTGTGGCTTTTTTACTGCATTTATCCTAACTCTTCTTACAAGCTTTGCTAGCGTGTTTGGCGACTTGTATGAGAGTTTTTTAAAACGCCAAGCGGGAGTAAAAGACAGTGGAACTCTCTTTCCCGGGCATGGTGGAATCCTAGATCGCTTAGATGGATATTTCTTTGGCGGAATCATTCTTTACGCGCTTTTAGGGTTAGTTAAACTATGATTATTCTAGGTTCTAGTGGCTCTATTGGCGTTAATGCTCTTGCTATTGCCGCACGCTACAAGCTCCCTATTGAAGTGCTAGGCGTTGGCAAAAATATCGCCTTGCTTAATGCGCAAATTTTACAATTCCACCCAAAGTCTGTAATCATTGCTGATGAAAATGATAAACACCTTATCACACCTGCATTTAAAGGCAAGATTTATAGCGGAGAAAATGGAATCTTACAAGCAATCCTAGAAGCGGAATCTAAGCTCGTAATTAACGCACTTGTGGGATTTATCGGACTTGCACCAACGCTTTGTGCAATCTCTTGTCAAAAAAAGGTCGCTCTCGCAAACAAAGAAAGCCTTGTTGTAGCCGGTGATTGCGTAAATAAAGAATATATTATCCCCATTGATAGTGAGCATTTTAGCCTAAGTTATCTCTTGCACTTTAGCAAATCACCCCGCCCATTCAAGAATCTCTACATTACTGCAAGTGGTGGTGCATTCCGCGACACTCCCCTAAAAGAGATTCCACAGCAAAACGCCACAAACGCGCTCAAACACCCAAACTGGAAAATGGGACGAAAAATCACTATTGATTCTGCCACAATGGTCAATAAACTCTTTGAAATTCTAGAAGCCTATTGGCTTTTTGGTTCAAAAAACCTTAATGCTTTCATAGAAAGAAACTCTCATATACACGCGCTTGTAGAGTTTTGGGATGGAAGTGTTGTAGCGCATTTTGCAAATGCAAATATGCAACTCCCTATTGCCTATGCGATTTGCTTTGGACTAGGCTTAGATGAAGCATTTTTGCAAGATTTCAAAAGTGATTCTATCATTGAACGCTTGCATTTTCAAAATATTAATTATAGTTTAAAAGACATTGATAAAGCACGCTATCCGCTATGGGGGCTCAAAGATACTCTCTTGGAAACCCCAAAATTAGGGCTTGTTCTAAATGCGGCAAATGAAGTGGCTGTGGAAGCGTTTTTACAAGATTCCATTGTTTTTGGCAAGATTGCAGAGATTATCCAAAACGCATTAGAAAAGTTTAAGAATCCTAATTTTAACGACTTAGAAAATATTAAAGCTTTAGATTTAGAGGTAAGAAATTACACAAAAGCTCTATTATAAACGAGCTTAGAAGCCTTTTTGGATTTCACATTATTACACTGATTATTTATTGATTTACATTTTTTTGAAATAATACGCACAAAAATTTAAGGAGTATTTTATGAAAATTAAAACCTTGCTACTTAGTGCGCTTGTTGTAAGCAATGTTTTCGCCTTTGAAGTGAGCGAATTACCAAGCGTAACAAATCGCCAAACCCCTGATGTTTCACAAACCAAAGTGTATTCTTTTTATGATTCCATAAAAGAAGCCAAAAATGCTGTTGTAAATATCTCCACACAAAAAAAAGTCAAAGCACCAAATCTCCAAAATCACCCCTTTTTTAACGATCCTTTCTTTAGGCAATTTTTTGGAGATTCCTTTGGGGCAATAATTCCAAAAGATAGAGTGGAGAGAAGCCTTGGGAGTGGTGTTATCATCTCAAAAGATGGCTATATTGTAACAAACAATCATGTAATTGATGGAGCAGATAAAATCCTTGTCGCACTCCCAGAATCCAACAAGGAATTCGAAGCAAAGGTTATCGGCAAAGACGCAAAAAGTGATTTAGCAATCATTAAAATCAATGCAAAGGACTTGCCATTTTTGAAGTTTGCCTCCAGCAATGATTTGCAAGTGGGCGATGTAGTCTTTGCAATAGGCAATCCCTTTGGCGTAGGTGAGAGTGTAACACAAGGAATCATCTCTGCACTTAATAAAAGTGGAATTGGGATTAATGATTATGAAAACTTTATCCAAACTGATGCTTCTATAAACCCAGGAAATAGTGGTGGTGCGCTTGTAGATAGTCGTGGGGGGCTAATTGGAATTAACACTGCTATTCTCTCACGCACAGGAGGCAATCACGGAATCGGATTTGCAATTCCTTCTGAAATGGTAAAAAAAATCGCTAAAGCACTCATTGAGGATGGTGTAATTGAACGCGGGTATTTGGGCGTTAGCATTCAAGATATTAATGAAGATTTAAAAGATGTGTATAAAAACCAAAAGGGAGCAGTTGTTATCTCTATTGAAGAAAACTCACCAGCGCAAAAAGGTGGCTTACAAATTTGGGATTTAATCATCAAGGTAAATGGCATTAATGTAAAAAGTGCAGCGGAGTTAAAAAATATCATTGGCACACTTAATCCTAATTCTAAAGTTACACTAACACTTTTGCGCGATAAAAGCGAAAAGACACTCACCCTAACACTTGCTAAAGCAAAAGATGAAACAAATCAAAAAGCCAACGATAGCACAAAAGGTGGAATCCCTGGGCTTGAAATACAGCCACTAAGCCAAGAAGCAAAAAATCAATTTGGAATTTCAAATAATCTTGAAGGCGTGCTTGTTAGTCGTGTAAAACAAGGTTCAAGAGCCGATGAACTCGGCTTTAATAGTGGAGATATTATCACACAAATTGAAAGTTATCGTATCACAAATCTTAAAGAATTTAATCAAGCAATGCAACGCTACAAAGGACAAACCAAGCGAATGCTTATAAATCGGAATGGAAGAATCTTTAGCATTGTAGCAAAATAAAGGTGCAAAGGCTTTTTTAAGCCCCTAGCTCCTTTAACTTCTCTTTAATTGCTTCAATGTGCCCATTAATTTTGACATTTTTCCAAAAAAACGCTATCTTGCCTTCAGGGTTAATGATAAAAGTGGAGCGAATCACACCTTCATATTCCTTACCATAGAGCTTTTTAAGACCCCAAGCACCATAACTTTTTAGCACCACTTTTTGATTATCACTAAGCAGAGTAAAATTTAATCTTTCTTTTTCAATAAAACTTTGGTGTGACTTTACACTATCTGGGCTAACTCCTAAAACTACGGCATTTAGCTTGTTAAAACTTTGTATAGAATCCCTAAAATCACAAGCTTCTGTGGTGCAACCTGGCGTTTTATCCTTAGGATAAAAATACAACACAACAAAACTTCCGCGAAAATCACGCAATGAAATCTCGGCGTTATCTTGGTTTGGAAGGCTAAATAGCGGGGCTTCTTCATTAATTTTTAATTCCATAATTACTCCTTATAATAACTTGTAATTGAAACTTTGCAATCGCTAAAAATTTCAAGCTTGGTAATTTTAATCCAAAATTCCTTGATTTGTGGAAACTCTTTAGGAAGCGTGCTTAAAAAATATTTATGTGCTTCTTCTAATAACCCAAACTCTCTTGCAAACGCGATTACAATATGTTCCCTTAACAAACAATAGTCCAAATACTCACCCTCTATCAAAAATTCCGCATTGACACGAATTTTTTGTTTCTTTTCTCGCTCAAACGGCAAGATTCCAATAATACATTCTAATTCTAAATCTTCTAATGCTATTTTCCACACACTTTCTCCTAAAATTTTGTAAAAATCTCTGCAAATCCAGCATTTAGCGCACGCTCAAACCCTTTAATGATTTGAATAAATCCCCCACTCTCCACTAACTCCACCTTCTCTATAAAAACACTCCCTTTGCTAGATTCTATAAAAAAGCGTATAAACACACTCTCCCTTTGCGTATCAAAGTAGCAATCTAGCACATTAATTTTTATATGTTCTTTACTATCTTGGCTTACTTGGGAGTTTAAGATTCCATAGTTTCCGGCAATCTTTAGCGCAAGTGAATTTACCATTACAGAAAAAGGCTCAATCCACGCATTTTTGGAAAAATACGCAATACTATTTGCATTATTTTTATAAGCGATTTTTTTGCTAGCAATTTTTGACGCAACACTAATCTCCCACACAAGCGTGCGCGGCTTGGAATCTTTTTTAGATTCCAACTTGACACCATTTAAGGCTTCAATCTCATAATATTGTATCTGTGGCATTTTCCCAAAACAGCCACTAAAAACTAAAATAAAGCTAGCAATCCACGCAATTTGCATCAAACCCCTAAACATTTTTACTCCCTTGGTCCCAAAATCTCTCTTTGCCCACCAAACAAAAATCCACTAGGCGAACTTGAAAACTCTTCTAAAGCACTCTCTGTGTTTTGCAAGATTCCATCTAGTCGCATAGAATTTTGCTCCAATTGAAACAAAAGCGGTGTTAAAATAGAGCGCAAATTATAATCCCCACGCTCTAAAGATGTGTTAAAAAGCATACTGCTTTTTTGGATTCCATTCATTGCATCTTTTGTGCTAACAAACACTCCATTTAAGCCACTCAAAGCCGTTTTAAACTCCACAGAAGCGTGCTTAATATTCTCTAGTGCAATTTCTACATTTGTAAGATTTTTCTCACTTAAAAGCATATTTAAGCGATCAAGGCTTACTTCAAGCCTATCAAAAACAACTTCTGTTTTGCTCCCCAACTTTTCAATCCAATTTTCTTGAAAATCAATGACCCCACCTTTAGTTAAAGGCGCGCCATCTCCCTGTGTTAGCGCGATATAATTTCCCCCTGTTAAGCCCTGTGATTCTACAATTGCACGCGTCCCTTCTTTTAGCATGATCTCCTTTTTTACCCAAAGAACAATCTCTACTTTATCTTGTGCTGTGCTTAAATCATAACTCTTTACAAATCCCACAGGAAGCCCAAGATAACGCACTGGTGTCTCTATGCGAATCCCTTTTGGCAATTCCTTGTTATATAAATAATACTCCACATAAGCCCCAAGATTCCTATCATACTTTCCCATCCAAAATACAAATCCCGCCAATGCTACCAATGAAGCAACCAAAAACACGCCAAGCAACACATAATTTAACCGCGCTTCCATACTCCCTCCTATATTCTCTCCAAAAACGCATCTAGCGATTCTACTTGTTCTTTTAAATCTGTCAAACTTCCCTCAAAAAATACTTTCTTATCTTTTAGCACAATCATTCTATCCACCACTCCCTTAACAGATTCCATATCGTGCGTTACCATCACCACACTAATACCCAGTAAATCCCTAAGTTGCGCGATTAGTGTGTCAAAATGCCTTGCACTTCTAGGATCTAGCCCACTTGTTGGCTCATCTAAAAATAATATTTTAGGGCTTAATGCCAAAGCCCTTGCAAGCCCCACGCGCTTAACCATTCCACCACTTAGCTCATTAGGATACAAACTTGCTACTTCTTTTTTAAGCCCCACGCGCATAAGCCACATAAAAGCCAATTCTTGCATATCCTTTTGGCTAAACTCCGTGTATTCCCTTAAAGGAAGCATAATATTTTCTAACACACTAAGTGAGCTAAAAAGCGCGCCAAACTGAAACAAGACGCCTAAATTCAACTTCATATCCAAAGAATCTCTAGGATTTAGATTCCATATATCCTTACCTAAAATCCTAACTTCCCCTCCACTTGGAGCTTTTAAAAAAATCATTGTGTTAAGCAGTGTGCTTTTTCCGCTTCCACTTCCCCCAAGTAATGCAAAAATCTCTTTTTTATAAATCTTAAAAGAAATATTATCGTGGATAATCCGCTCCCCATAACCTGTAGTTAGATTACACACTTCCACAACAGATTCTTGTATTTTAGATTCCATCTTTACCAACCTATTTGCGTAAAAAGCACAGAACAAAGCGCATCAAAGGCAATCACGCAAAAGATAGATTCCACCACGCTTTTTGTTGTATGCACACCAATGCTTCTTGTATCTTTTTGAGTTGCAAATCCGTGATAACAACCAATTAATCCAATAATTAACCCAAAAAATGGAGCTTTTAGCATTCCAATCCAAAAATGACGCATCTCCACAGTCTGTAAAAAACGCTCTATAAAATGCTCACTACTAATTCCAAGCTGCAATTGAGAAATCAGCATTCCCCCAAGCAATCCAAACATATCCGCCACAAACACAACCAAAGGCAAGGCAAATAGCAGAGCAAAAATACGCGGAAAAATAAGAAAAGTTACAGGATTAAACCCCATTACACGCATTGCATCAATCTCTTGTGTGGCACGCATCATTCCAATCTCTGCGCTAAATGCCGAAGCACTACGCCCAGCTACAATAATTGCTACAATAATAGGTGCCATCTCACGCAAAGTTAGCATTGCACTCATCTCTACGATTAACACGCTAGCCCCAAATTGCCGCAATTGCAAACTTCCTTGATAGGCAATCACAATCCCAATTAAAAAGCAAGCAAGCGAAATAATAGGAACAGCCTTAATCACCGCTTCTTGGATTTGAAAAAACAACGCTCTAATACGAAAATCTCTAGGATTTAACACACTATGATAGAGTAAATACACAATCTCACCCAAAAAACTAAGCGTAATTACAAGGCGACTTCCCCACACCTTTAAAATCTCTAAAGTATCCTTGTGTGCTTGAATCACATCTTGTGTAAATTCCTTTTTCTCTAGCGTTGTTTTGCTTTGTAAAATCGCGAAAATCTCCGCTGTTTTAGAATGCTCTAAAAGCGTGTTTTCTATGGTGCAACACTCACTTAAATGTTCAAGCCAATTTATTAAAACCTCCCCTCCACAAAAGTCTAAATCAAAACTTGCATCTTTTTGGATTCTAACTTTTTGTGGGGATTTTTTTAGAGTGTCAAGCAAGGTATATAGCGCGTTTAAAGTGGATTTCGGGACACTTCTATCCCACATTCCAAAAAGAATAATGCTCTGATTTTCTCGCTTAAACTCTACTCTAGCTAGCATTACTTCATTTCAAAAATAAAAGGCACGCCAGTAATCAAGCCGCTACCAAAAATTTTTTCTGTGGTAAATCTCACTTGCTTAATATCTATCTTTTTTTCTTTATCACTTAGTTTAATATCCTTGTAATATTTGCGTAAAATCGCAATCTTTTTTACATTATCTTTTACTTTTGCACTTTCATTTAAAATAAGTTGTGCTTTGATAAAGGCTTCTTCTTCATGCACTGGCGCAAAGATTAGCTTTAAATTTGCTTCTTTAAGTTGTGCTTCAATCCCTTCAAGATGCTTGCGACAATACGGACAATCAGGATCAGTTACTACAATCTTTGTAGGCAAATTCTTCCCCTCACCTTTCAAAACTACAAAATCACTCTCCTTAAAAGAGCTAAAAAGCTTTTTTAAGCCTTCTGCGTCGGCTTTCATCTTGGCTTCACCTGCTTTATTAATCTCTTCTGTAATCATCTTAGAGTCTTCTTTGCTAAAATTCATCACACTGCTAAGTCCGATAAAATGCTTACCATCTTGGCTAACAATTACAGGAAAAATATCTCCACCGCTTGTGCGACCAATCACAAAATATTCCCCATTAAAACTTTTGAGTTGTTTTTTAACTTGCACTTCTACATCAACGCCTGTGAGCTCTTTAATACCTTGTTTGAAGTTTTTCTCAAAGTTTCCAAATGCAAAACTAGCAAATCCTAGCACAAACAATAATCCTAATGCAATTTTTCTCATCACTTGTCCTTAAATTTTAGTAATCAAAGCGCATTGTATAATAATCTCCCATCAAAATCAAAACCACCAAAATAAAATATACCGCAAATGATTCTTTACAAAGTGCAACATAATGTAAAAAATTCTAAAAAGTAAAACAAATCTTGACTAAAATAATTAAATTTTGCAAGATTCTTTGCTATACTCTAGCCCAAACCCTACTTTAAAGGAATCCAAAATGAAAATCACTTACACATTAACTGATGAGTCTCCAGCACTTGCCACTTACTCTTTTTTGCCTATTGTACAGGCATTTTTAGGTAAAGTTGGAATCCCAATTGAAACTTCTGACATTTCACTTGCCGCACGCGTTTTGGCGCAATTTACAGAAAATCTATTAGAATCTCAAAGAGTTAAAGACTCCCTAAAAGAGTTAGGCGAGCTTGTCAATACTCCCAACGCAAATCTAATTAAAACGCCAAATATCTCCGCTTCTATTCCGCAGCTTAAAGCCACCATTAAAGAATTGCAAGAAAAAGGTTTTGCAATTCCAGATTTTCCTGATGATCCTAGCAATGCTAGCGAAAAAGAAATCAAAGAAAAATACCAAAAAGTGCTAGGTTCAGCAGTAAATCCCGTTTTAAGACAAGGAAACTCCGACAGGCGTTGCACAAAAGCAGTAAAAGACTATGCTAGAAAAAATCCTTATAAAATCACGCCTTTTAATAAGGAATCCAAAACCCGCGTATCTTACATTCAAAAGGGCGATTTTTTTGACAATGAAAAAGCAATTTTGATTAAAGACTCCACGATAGCCAGCATTAGCTTTATTGGAAAAAATGGCACAGAAGTGCTAAAAGAAAATTTAAAATTAGATAAAAATGAGATTTTAGATGCAACTTTTATGAGCGCAAAAGCCTTGCGTGCATTTTATAAAGAACAAATTGAAATATGTAAAAATGAGAATATTTTACTCTCTTTGCATTTGAAAGCCACAATGATGAAAGTTAGTGATCCTGTAATCTTTGGACATGCAGTAAGTGTGTATTTCAAAGAGTTATTTGACACCTTTGGCGAAGAGCTTCACAATCTTGGAGTTAATCCAAACAATGGTGTAAGTGAGCTTTTAGCAAAAATTGAAAATAGCTCCAAAAAGGCTGAAATCCTAGAAAAATACAATGAAATTCTAGCAAAAGGCGCACCACTTTCAATGGTAAATTCCGACAAAGGAATCACAAATTTACATATCCCAAGCGATGTTATTGTAGATGCTTCAATGCCAGCAATGCTAAAAAATGGAGCGAGATTATGGGATAAAGATGGCAAGGAATGTGATACAAACGCACTAATCCCTGATAAAACCTATGCTACCATTTACGAAGCCGTGCTAGAAGATTTACGCGCCAATGGCACGCTAGACCCTAGCAAACTAGGGAGCGTTTCAAATGTAGGCTTAATGGCAAAAAAGGCTCAAGAATACGGCTCACACGATAAAACTTTCATCGCAAAAGAAGATGGAATCTTTAAAATCACAGACGCACAAGGCAACACACTACTTGAACACAGCGTGGAAAAAGGCGATATTTATCGCGCAAATACCGCGAAATTTGATGCTGTGCAAAATTGGATTGATTTAGGAATTGAACGCGCAGATTTAACAGGAAGCAAGGCGATTTTCTGGCTAGATTTAAAACGCCCAAGCAATAAGATTATGGCGGATTTAGTGCAAGAAAGACTTAAAGAGAAGGGCAAAGATCTTGCGATTTTAGCCCCAAAAGAAGCGTGTTTAGAATCCTTAAAGCTAATCCGTGACGGAAAAGATGCAATCTCTATTACAGGTAATGTTTTAAGAGATTATTTAACAGATTTATTCCCTATTTTAGAGCTTGGCACAAGTGCAAAAATGCTTTCAGTCGTGCCAATGTTAAATGGTGGGGCGATGTTTGAAACAGGGGCTGGTGGAAGTGCGCCAAAGCAAGTGGAACAACTTGTAGAAGAAAACCACTTGCGCTGGGATAGTTTAGGCGAGTTTTTAGCCTTGCAAGCGAGCCTAGAATTTTACGCACAAAAAACAGGTAAAAAAGAAGCACAAATCCTTGCAGACTCTCTTGATATAGCAATCGGTGAGTGGCTAAATAATAATAAAGCCCCTTCACGCAAGGCAAAAGAAGATGACAACCGCACAAGCCACTTCTATCTAGCACTCTATTTTGCAAAAGCCCTAGCAAACAATTCTCAAAACTCCACACTTCAAAACTTTTTTAAAGGAATCTTTGAAGAGCTTAATGCAAATTCTGATAAAATCCACCAAGAATTTATCAACGCACAAGGCGTTAAAGTTGATTTAGGCGGCTATTACAAGCTAGACGATAAAGCTTGTGATGCTATTATGCGTCCAAGTGCTACCTTTAATGCAATCCTTGCAAAAATCCATTAAAAACTCTCTTAGGCAAGAACTTCTTGCCTTAAAGGATTTAAAGCACCAAAACTTTTGCGTAAAACTTCTCCCAAACCTAGAAAAATCTAAAATTATCGGCGTAAAGACAAAGCCCATTAGGGATTTGGCAAAACGCGTTTTTAAAACTTCTCTTACAGAGTATCTAAACGACTCTAGCCCTAATGTTTATTTTGAAGAAAATCTTTTAGAATGCTATATTTTGGCACTTTATTTACAAAAACAATGGAATCCAAAATTAATCCATACATTTGTTTTGCGCATTGACAATTGGTGGGTTTGCGATTCCTTTTGTGCCACTCTTAAAGGATTAGATGAAGTGCGTTTGTGGGAGCTTGTTATGCCTTATTTAAATACACAATCCCCCTATGTTTTGCGCTTTGGCATCGTAATGCTTCTTAAAACACAAGAGATTCCAAAGGCTCTTTTATGCTTAAGCAAGATAAAACATAAGGATTATTATGTCCAAATGGCGATTGCTTGGGTAATTTCAGTGCATTTTATTCACGATTCCAACATTGTTTTGGAGTTTTTAGAAAAAAAGAGATTTACAACTTGGATTCACAACAAGGCAATCCAAAAAATCTGTGAATCTCTGCGTGCAAGCATAGAAGACAAACAACGCGTAAAAGCTCTGTTTATCCAATCAAAAAATCCCAATCGCTAAACGCTTAAGTAACAAAAAAATCTCTCACATCGCATTCAAAAAGACGCGAAAGTTTGAATAAATGCAATAAATTAAAATGTTTTCCGTGTGCGTTGTTTTCCATATTTGCATAAAATCCACCTGATGATTGCCCAATAGATAGCGCAACTTCTAATTGACTAATGCCTTTTTCTAAGCGTTTTGTTTTGATGTTTTTTGCAATATTGTCTAAAAATGCTTTTTCTTCTTCTGGCGTTGTGATACTCGGTAGATTTAGCATAATTATTCCTATAGAAAAGTTTTCTATAAGTTTATTTTGATTAAAATCTTAATGCAAATTTCTATTGAGATTATTTTTAAAGAGATTATTTCTATAGATAATATTTAAGGAGGAATATATGAAACAAAATAAGGCATCAAGAAAAATATAGGAAGATTTATGCAGAAAATTATAGAAATACTATACTCTCAAGGAGTTTTTAAATTTTATCATCTTACAAAACTTGAAAATTGGGACAGTGGCAAAAAAACAGATATAAAACAGATAGGCTTATATAGCAGAGAGTGCCTGATGGATAATAATGTTGCTATAAACTTTTCTTCAAACAATCTTTCACATGATTTAGATACAAGAAAAAAGCTTAATAACTATGTAAGACTTGCTTTCACAAAAAATAATCCAATGTTTAAGAGTTGGCTCAAGCAAAGCTTTAACCAAAAATTTGCTTGGTTGACCATTGATTTGGACATATTAAATAAGGGTAAAGTAATCTTTTCCAATATTAATGCCACAGATAACCGAGCAAAGTATTTTGATAGCCCTGACGAGTTATTAAGTCGTATGGACTTCGATGCATTCAAAAGAACAGATGACATATCCAAACAAGACAAACATTATAAATTGTCTCAAGCCGAAGCAATGGTAAGAACCCGTATAGAACCCAAATTTATATCATTAGAAGAAATAATTTAGGTTTAAAATATGAAATTCGCAACTAGGCCATATTATTATGCTAGCAACAACCCCAAAATGCAACTAATTAATGCAAAAGATGTAAAATTTGAGTATTTTAGCGGGTTTGCAAGAGAACGAAAACAAAAAAGTATAGAAAGCATGCATAAAGCCATAAAAAAACTATACCCACAGGCAAAAATATTAGAGATTAGCAAAGCCTCTCCTAATCAACTAGGACAAAAATTAAGTGCCTTTAATCTAAAACTTAAAGTATTCAATGGAATTCAAGATATAACTGCCAGCGTTGAGAGATTTTTTCAAGGTTCTAAAGTATTTAATAATGGTGGACCTTTTGAAGAAATTATCTTTAATGAGAATATCCATCCAAAAAAGTATGACAAGTTAAAAAAGGGTTGCAATTTTCAGGGATTTAAATTATTTGGAAAATGCTACAGCACTGAGCCTGTTACTTTTTTTTACGATTGGCTTTATATCAATGCCTTAAAACAAAATAGTATTTTAGCTACCGAATTAGAAAATTACGACATTTTTACAGATATTGAATTTAACCCCAATAAATCGCTTTCATGTCAAGCCGCAACAGTAGCTCTATTTTTAAGCCTTAAAAAAGCTGGAACACTAGATAAAGCTACTAAAACCAGTGATGAATTCTTAAAGCTGAGGCTATCAGTAATAGACAATCAAAGCCTATTTTAATATGAAGGAAAATAATGTCCACAAGATACTTTGATAATGATCAAATGTGTTTTTTATCTACACCATCTCCCGATTCATACTACGGAGAAGAAATTACTGATATATGTGGAAAACCCATGGAGAACTTTATCGGTAGCGGCGAATCCAATATAGAGAAAAGTAACATGAGGGCTTTAACTAATTGCACAAAAAGGGAAATAAACCAAAAAGAGATAGAGTTTATTTTGGAAATTGGAAAATTTTGCTTTCTATGCAATGATTATAAAAAGAAAAAGAATATATTTGTAGAAAAAATCGGCTTTAATGTCCAAAATGGTGCAAATGTTATAAAAAAATCCAATAACGAAAAATATGTATTCTTTTCATATAAAACTACGAATATAAATGAGTCTCTTCCGTGCAATTACGAGGTTTATATGTCGGAGAGAGATGGAAGCATAAAGCGACTTTCTTTTTTTAGTACAACACAACAAACAGAGGCGCTTTACCCTATAAATCCTTTGAACTTATGTTTGATACTGTTAAGCATTTATATAGATATAAATAATTTAACGGTGGAAAATCAAGCATATTTTATTTCAACCATATTGTGCGATAAAAATCTTTCAAGCATAAAAAGTGAAATAATCAAAATGCCAACTTTCGCAGAGATAGATAGGATATTAAAAATAAAATAGCTAGGAGAAAAACATGCAAACCTTAATAGAACTACCACTCATAATGAATATTGTCCATGGGGAAGAAATTCGAGAGATTGCAGCTGTAATTGAACAAACTTTTCAAAATCGAGAAGACGCCTATAATTTTGTATGCGAACAATTAGATGGCGCTAGAAAATGCGGTGGCGACTTCGCTAAAGAATTTGTTAAACATGCAGGTGTGCCTTTTTATGATTACACTGATGCCATGAATGATTTTGATACCGAAGCTGGCATCATCATGTTAACATCAACATATGGCATCTTTGGTTTGGATCCAACGAGACTTGCTATTGCGAATTTATATATTGTAGATCTCATCATGCGAAAATACAAATTTGGGATATATGGAGAGGGGCTGTAAAATAAGTCTCTACATGAACTCATATAATTTTTATACACTATCCTAATCTCAATCCATATTTATCTACAAGGAAAAATCTATCCTCCTAAATAACGCTTTTTAATCTCATTGTCTTCTAGCATATTTTTTGCCAAATTCTCCATAACAATTTTACCATTCTCTAGCACATACGCACGATTTGCAACTTTAAGTGCAGCAAATGCGTTTTGCTCTACTAATAAAATTGTGATTCCATTCTCTCTTAAATTCAAAATAATCTCAAAAAGCTCACCTACAACCTTTGGTGCAAGCCCAAGGCTAGGTTCATCAAGCATTAAAAGCTTTGGCTCACTCATTAATGCTCTAGCAATCGCAAGCATTTGCTGCTCTCCCCCACTCATTGTGCTAGCAACTTGCTTATAGCGTTCTTTTAGGCGAGGAAAAAGCGCATACATCTTCTCGCGCATTACAGAGAAATTCTCATCATTATTATACGCACCCATTCGTAAATTCTCATCTACACTAAGCCCTGTAAAGACGCGTCTACCCTCTGGGACCAGTGCGATCCCGCGCTGGATAATCTTATGTGTGGGAACTTTTGAAATATCCGCCCCAAAAAAACGCACCTTGCCCTTAGTTTTGACACTATGCACGATTCCATTTAAGCTTGAAGTCTTGCCTGCTCCATTACTCCCAATTAGCGTGATAATCTCGTGTTCTTCAATATGAAAACTCACCCCCTTTAGCCCAGCAATCAAGCCATAATGCACTTCTAAATTTTCAACTTGTAGCATAGAAATCCCCTAAATACGCGGCAATCACTTCTGTATTATTAATCGCTTCTTGCGGTGTCCCACAAAAAAGTTTTTTACCATAATCAAGCACTAAAACCTGCTCACACAAGGCATTTACAAAAGGCATATCGTGTTCAATTAATAGCACACTTAAATCAAAATCCTTTTGCATTTTAAAAATTAGCTCGCTTAATTCTTGCGTTTCCTTTGGATTCATTCCTGCTGCTGGCTCATCTAGCAATAATAATTTTGGATTTGTTGCTAACGCCCTTGCAATCTCTACCTTACGACAATTCCCATAGCTTAATCCACTTGCATTTAGATGCATTTTATCACCCAATCCCATATAATCTAAAAGCCACTTCGCACGCTCTTTAATGCGCCTTTCTTCTTTAAAGTATCGCCCAACACGAAACGCCGCTTCAAAAAAGCTATATTTTGCGTCATTGTGCAAGCCAATTAGCACATTATCAAGCACACTCATTGAGCTAAAAAGGCGGATATTCTGAAAAGTTCTTGCAATTCCTAAATTTACAATTGTATTTGGTTTATAGCGTGAAATATTTTTACCAAGGAAAGTTACCTTTCCAGAATTTGGCTTATAGTTTGCAGTAATAATATTAAACATTGTGGTTTTACCCGCACCATTTGGACCAATAAGCCCAAAAATTTGTTTGGATTCCACCTTAAAGCTCACATTGTCAATTGCCTTTAGCCCGCCAAAGGCAATGCCAACATTTTCAAGCTCTAAAATTGCCATCATTGCCTCCTTTTAAACCATCTTGTTTTTGTAGGATTTAAATCCCAAAGCTCATTTTTTCCCATAATTCCCTCTCTTGCAAAAAGCATAATAATTAGTAAAATCACAGAGAAAAACACCATTCTAAGTCCAGGATACGAGCCAAAATCCGCACCAAAGAAAACCAAAGGCTGATCTAAAAATCTTAACCACTCGCCTCCGCCAATCACTAAAATTGCCCCTAAAATCGCCCCAGTTGTGCTTCCTAAGCCACCAAGCACAATGATAATTAAGAGTTGAAAGGTGAGCTCAAATCCAAAGATTTTTGGATCAATTGTTGTAAGCCATACCGCCATAAGTCCGCCACCCACACCTTCTAAAAAGGCACTTGTGCTAAAGGCAAAAGTTTTGATTTTAAAGGTATTAATTCCCATTGCAATGGCAGCATCTTCATCATCACGCACTGCCTTCATCGCGCGTCCATATTTAGAATACACAATTTGCAAAATTAAAATCACAGATGCAGTAGCAAAAATCCCACTCCAAAAAAACACTGTGATGTTTGCGCCACCGGTAAATGCGTGCGTATAAAGTAGATTAAAAAACCCACTCAATACAGAATCTCCACTGCTTAACGAAAGTAAAGTTTGCTCAATATATCGCACAACAGAGTCTTGATTGTTTGGAATCTCATTTAAGCCAATTGCTCCATTTGTCCATTGTGGATTATTGATTGCTAAAATCTTAATAATAAACCCAAACCCAAGTGTAACAATCGCTAAATAATCCCCACGCACGCGAAAAACTGGAAAAGAGAGTAAAACTGCAATAATCGCCGCTACAACACCACTACAAAAAAGAGCGGGAAGTAGCTCGCTATACATACTAAGCACAAAAGGATGCGGATCATTTAGTTGAAACATACTCCATTTTAAATCTTCATCCAAGAGCATTAATGCAGTGATATACGCACCAATGGCGACAAATCCATTTGGCTCTAAAGAAAGCTGCCCTGTAACGCCATTAATAAGGTTATAACTCACCGCCAAAATCACAAAAATTAAAATGTTATTAAAAATCCTAAGCGCATAATCTCCAAGCAAAGTTTGCGCAGCAAACACCACGCAAATTGCGCAAAAATATAGGAAAATATGGAATCCAAAAGTCGTAATTGTCGGAGTTTTTACATATAAAGTTTTTACCATCATAGACTCCTAAAAACGACTTTTTTCTAAACGCCAATCGCCCATAATTCCAATAGGGCGGAATAGCAACACTAAAATCAGAAATAAAAATGCAAACGCATCTTTATAGCCACCAAGTTCCGGAAATAACGCAACTGCCATAACTTCCGTAAAACCTAAAATGAAACCTCCAAGCACAGCACCACCAACACTTCCAATCCCCCCAAGCACAGCAGCCGCAAAAGCTTTAAGTCCTATTAGCACGCCCATTAAAGGATCAATAGTTGGATAAGAAATCGCATAAAAGATTCCACCAATTCCAGCAAGCATACTCCCAATAGCAAACACAAGAGCGATGATATTATTCACATTTATCCCCATTAAACGCACAGTGTTGATATCAAATGCACTTGCACGAATCGCCATTCCTTGCTTTGTGTAATGTAAAAAGCGCAAGAGCAAAACGAGCAAAACGAGCGTTACCACAGGTACAATAATAGTGATTGCCGTTAAACTCACGCCAAAAATTGCGATAGGTTGCATAAAAAACTCAGGCGCACTAAAAAATCTAGGTGTTGAACCAAAGAAAACATTAAACACATTCTCTAAAAAGAAGCTCACGCCAATTGCAGTAATTAGCATTGAAATTCTAGGCGCACTTCTCAAAGGTGTGTAAGCGATTTTATCAATCAAAACCCCTAAGATTCCACAGAGTATAACAGCAAGAATTGCTGAAACATAAAAAGGAATTCCAAAAGCATTCACTGCAAAAAATACTAAAAATGCACCCACCATCATAATATCTGCGTGTGCAAAATTAATAAGACGCAAACAGCCATACACCATCGTGTAGCCAATAGCAATGAGCGCATACATACTGCCTAAACTCAAACCATTAATACACTGTTGAAAAAAGGTTAAAATATCCAAATTGATAGCCTTAAAAACAGCGATTAAGGATTAACTGTTGTTTTATAGATTAGTTTGCCATCTTTGACTTCATTAATAACTGCGCTGCGCACAGCTTCACCATTATTTAAAGACACATTACCGCCAATTCCCTCATAATTTTGAACATTGCGAATTTTTTCATTGATGCATTCTCTATCTTTAGCTCCACACGCTTCAATTGCTTGCAAAGCGATTCCATATGCATCTGCTAACATTGCACTAAATGTGCTTACAGGCTCTTTGTAAGTCACCTCATAATCTTTCATAAACTGCTCACCCTTTGGTGTTTGTTTTGCACTTGTTGAATAATAATCTGTTACCATATAGCCATTGCCTGCATCTTTAGCAACATCAAAGAAAATCTTATTAGAAACAAGTCCATCGCCACCAATTGTTGGCACACTTAAACCAAGCTGTTTTGCTTGCACAGCAATTAATGCACCCTCATTGTAATAAATCGGTAAATACAAAATATCAGGATTTTTTGCTTTAATGCTTGAGATTTGTGCTTTAAAATCCTTTGTTCCTGCTTGCGCATTAGCTTCAATCACAATCTCTCCACCTAATTTTTTAAACTGATTTTTAAACGCACGCGCAAGACCAATAGAATAATCACTGCTATTATCAAACAAAACTGCAGCTTTTTTGAGCCCTAAATCTTTATAAGCTAGATTTGCAGCAATAATCCCTTGAAAGCTATCTGCAAAACTTACACGAGAAACAAACTTTTTACCCTTTGTTACTCTATCATTTGTCGCCACAGGGGAAATCAAAGGCGTTTTAGAGTCATCAGCAATTTTTGTCATCGCAAGAGCATTTGTAGAAATCATAGGACCAATTACAACACTCACCTTATCACTTGAAACAAGCTTTTGCATTGCATTTGCTGATTCAATCTTATCACTTTTATTATCAATGAAAATTAACTCAATGGAATCACCATTTTTTGTTTTGCTTTGTGCTTTGTAAGCTAAATCAATTCCACGCTTTCCTAACTCTCCAAAACCACCAACTGCACCACTAATAGGTAACACAACACCAATTTTAATAGTCTCTGCATTTAAAGTGCCTACCAACATCCCACACGCCAAGGACATTGCTAATATTGCTTTTCTCATTCTCAAAAACTCCTAACAAAGAAAATTGTAAAAATTTTATGATTATAGAGAATTGCGACTTTAAAACAACTTTAATAGAAACAAAATGAAGACTTACGCAAGCCTTGCGCAAGTTTTAAATATGTGTAGGAATGTGTAGAATTGGAATCCAAAATTGAGATTCCAACTTTTAAAAGCTTCAAAAACTTTATTGTGCATTTGCTTTTAGGTTTAATGTAATTTCTACCTCATCACTAACTGCATTATCTTTAAAAATACTGCCCCACTCTAGTCCAAATTCTGAACGCTTGATCATAGTTTGTGCAGTTACATCAAGCGTTTTGCCATTTAAAACTTCTTTGCTTGTTAGCACGACTGGTTTTGTAACTTCTTTGATTGTTAAATCCCCATAAATCTTTCCTGCTTCATATTTTGTCATCTTAAAAAACATTTTAGGAAATTTTTTTGCATCAAACATATCTGGAGCTTGCAAATGTGCATCACGCTTTGTATTTTCTGTATTCACAGAAGTCATATCAATTTCTCCATCAAGCACTTTAAAGCTCTTAGTTGCACTATCATAATCAATATTCGCACTAAAATTTTTAAACACTCCATCAACTTTTGTGATTTTTACATGTTTCACACTAAAACCTACTTTAGAATTTGCCACATCTATTGCATATGGGGCTGCTAAAGCTGGAAAACTAAGTGCTGCTACCAAACTTGAAACCAAGACAAACTTTTTCATTTTAAATCCTTAAGAAAAATTTAGAATCAAATTATACATAAAAATTAACAAGAATTATTAAAAATATTAAATAAAGCATTTAATTTCTTTTGCTATAATGCCCTAAATTTATATAAGGAATCCTATGCAAACACTCTTAAAATATGTATTGAGCTTGTTCTTCCCTCTTGTATTAAGCACTCAATTTCTCCAAGCTGAAGACTTAAAAGAAGGAAGTGATTTTATTACGCTGCAAAAACCTCTTAATGCTCCAAAAAACAGTATTATAGAGCTCTTTAATGTAAGTTGCCCACACTGTGCTAGCATAAGCAAGGTTTTACCCAATCTTTTTTCCTTTCTTCCTAGTGAAGTTATCTTTATGCCTTATCATATTATTACAAGCGCACCCTTTAGCTCCCAAGCTTCAGAGATGTTAGCTGTTAGTCTAAGCTTAGATAAAACACAAAAGCTTTCTCCAAAAGATTCTAACTCTAATTTTAAGCGCGTTTTGGATTCCTATTTCAATGCAAACTTCACACAAAGAAAACACTTCAAAGATGCAGGATCCTTTATTAGCTATGGTCTAAATGCAATTAATATTTCCGAAGAAGTTTTTAATTCCACATTAAAAGAATCCCACACACAAGAGCTTCTACAAGCTTGGAAAGAAGCTACACAATATGCAAATATACAAGGTGTGCCAAGTTTTATTATTAATGGCAAATATCTAATTCTAGCGCAAGGCTTAAAAAGTGAAGAAGATTTCATCTATAAAGTGGATTATTTATTAGGGCTTTAATTAACAAAAATTTGGCAATATCTTCACATTTTATTGACAAAGGATTTTTATAATTGCACTTACAATTTACAAAAGGAGCAAAAATGAAAACCTTAAAATTTTTTGGAGCACTAGCGACAGCAGCGATTTTAGCAACTTCAGCCATGGCAGATTATGACTTTGATGTGCAAGGACAAATTTCGGCAGTAGATGATGCAAATAAAACAGTTACCATCACAGGACCAAGCGGTTCACTGACAATTAAAGTTTTGCCTTATACTGAAATCAAAGGGGATGATTGTGGTGCATTTGGACAAGATATATATGGCAGCTTTAAAGATTTAACCGTTGGAAAGTTTGTAAAAATTGAAGCTGTGCCTTATGGAGGTTACAACGCATATAACCCGAATAACTCCCAGGCGATCAACCCAGCAACTGGTCTTCCAAAAGATATGCAACTAACTGCAAAAGAAATTGAATGGAAATGCTATCCTAGAGCATACTAAACCTATACAAGGGGCCTTTAGGGCGACTTGTTCTCTAGCCTTTAAATACCCACATAAAAGCTTCCATTGACTTGCGTTTTCCAAATAATGTAACTTCTAAATCTTGTATGCAATCTTGAGCTTGGTTTATATGAGCGGCATTCTTTCCAAAAAGAATGTAAATTACCCTGATAAGTCAATCCATCAATATCATAAAAGGCTCTTCCAACCACTTTTAATGGACAATTATGATAAAGCGCGGATAATCCCACCGTGCTATTAATTACCACACAACCCCTTGCATTTGTTAGAAGAGTTGGAAGATGCAAATCATGCACATACAAAACTCTTCCTTCTACATTAAATTTTAAACTTAAAGTCTCTATCAACTTTGCGTAATTTTTATATCCTCTGTCCATAGGATGATGCTTAAAAACCAAATAAGATTTTGCTTTTGCGTGATTTGCAAAAGACAAAATAGTTTCTTCTATAAATCTCTCTATCGTTTTATTATAATGATATGAAATTTGTGTATCATTATACACTTGTAAAATTGCTAAAAAATATTTTTGCTTAAGCGATAAAATTTTTGTATTCACACTTTTTTCTGTAAATTGATATTTGTATTTTCTAAGTAAAGATAAAATCCAAGGCAAAAAATCAAAAAGCTTTAAGCTTCTATGGTGCATTGTATTATTAAAATACCATCCCAATAAAAAGGCAAAAAGCCAATACAAAAATGCAAAAAAAGCCATCTTTGAAAATGTTCCTGAAAATCTCTTAGATTTAAACTCTTTTGGGGAATACTTTAGATAAAAATCTCTATCTTTTGGTAGCGTTGAATTAGCATTCACTCCATCTTTTTCAAAAGTAATAAAATTTGGACGAATATATCCCTCTTCAAAAATCCAAACTTCAATCCCCATCTCCTTAGCAACTTTAATGGCAATCTCGTGAATTCTTCTGCAGTCATTGTACATAATGATAGCTTGGATATTCTTTGCTTGAAAAATATTTTTATAAAACCCTTCAAGATGCTCTATATCACCACGATAATTTATACTTTTAAAAGGATAAAATAAAAAATCTCCGCCATTAAAATTGATTTTATAAACATTAGAGCCTGCAAGATATTTCGAAATTCTCCAAAAAAAATCTCCAATGGGACCCTGCAACAATAAAATATTTTTATTAGAAAATTGTTTTAATTTTTTTCTTAGATCCATTTTTTATAATAAACTCTAGCACTCTTCTTATTTTTCTTAAGATAAAAGTTCTAAAATCCACAAAAAGTCTCACATGAATTTTAGAAAAATAATCTCTCTGTATTTTTAGCATTATATCTAAAGCAATCTCAACTTCACATAAACTTTTGCTTTTTGGATGAATATACCTAGGATAAACTATCAATGTTCCAGCAACCAACTCTTCAAGTTTTAATATTCTAGTGCGTCTTGTAACTCTATGCTTATCCTGCGTTAGTCCCCAACCTGCATAAAATGGCAAACCATACACAAAAACTTTTTTTTCTCTTAAAAGCGCATCAAATCCACTCGTAGAAGTAATTGTATGCACTTCATCACAAGCCAATATCGCACTATCTATGCTTACATTCTCTAAAATAAAATCACAATATTTTAAAATTATTTTCTTATCCTTCAAGCCTTTACGATTTCCACTTGAAACATCTGGATGGGGCTTATAGAGAATAAAAGCCTCAGGATTTTTTTCCCTGACTTCTTGCAATAACAATAGCGTCGTATATCCCATTCCACCAAGCAACATTGAAGCATCATCTTCTACCTGGGCAGGAATTAATATGATTTTTTTATCAGTATTAATTTTCAAATCTTTATGTTGCAAACCATTGTATTTTGAAAACTTATGATGAACAATATTGTCCCTAAGAGACTTTGCGCGCTCAATTAACCCCTCATTAAAATTATAATTTTGTAAAATACCTTCAAGATCACTAGGCAAATTTGGATCAACATATAACCCCTTGCTATCAACAATCAATGAAAAAGGTCTTGTCAAATCAGATCCCAAAGACACAGAACGCAAAAAACCATCCTCAACAAAATAAACTTCAGAATTATAAACACCTAGGTTTTGCAATACTCCTATCAGATCTTCTTTGGCAAATTTCCCGCCCCATATAAAAAATTTATCCACTTGAGTCAATGGATATTTTTCTAAATCTTCTAAAGAATTTAAGAAAAAAAATCTATTATTTTTTGCTTTAAAGAATGGCTTTATAAACCATCTCTTCCATAAAGTAAAACCAAGAAAATATAAATTTCCAGAATTATTTTGTTCTATTTTTTTATATTTTGCTAGAGTATTAATCGTATCAAAAATATCACTTTTTTTTCCAAGATAAGGATTAAAATACTCACTATAAAGCATATAGCTTGCTGCAAAAACTTCTTCTAATATTCTCTTTTTTGTTCTTCTATTGCAAATCAATTTATCTTGTGTTAGCCCCCAACCTGCATAAAATGGCAAACCATAGCAAACACACTCACAACCCATCATCAATGCTTCAAACCCCATACCAGAAGTCTTAGTATAGACTTTTTTAAAATATCCTAAAAGCTCTATGGGATTATAATTCTCCTTTAATAAAACGCACTCTTTAGGAATCATATTAACATCTATATCGCTTGTTTTTTTGCCGCTTAAAACATCAGGATGAATCTTAATATAAATCCTGCTTGTAGGATTTTCCCTAATAGCATCATCAATTAAATCCAAAGTAGAAAAGCTATCTGCTAAGCCATATTTTAAAGAAGCATCGTTGGCAACTTGAGTAATCACTAAAATACGACTCTCATCTCCTACAAAAAAGTCTTTAGGGATAGAAAGATTATTATTATACTTACTAAGCCTTTCGTGTTTAATCTGTTTTATCGCCAAACTTGCTTCAGTCAAAAACCTATCATCAAACTCATAAGTATTTAAGATTCTCTCTAATTCACTCTCACTTGTTGCATCATAATAGATACCAACAGCATCCTTTACAAGAGAAAAGCTAGGGCTATTTTCAACTCCTAAATCCAAAGAACGCAAAAAACCATCTTCCAACAAAAGAAAGCTGGAATTATTTTTTTTTGCCAATTCAATTGCTTTTAAGCCTGATTTCTTTCTTCCCCATCCTAAAAAAATATCATTTTTTTGAATTTTTTCACATCCCTTATACAAAATGGCGCAATAAAAATTCTTAACATTAACAATAAGTTGCCTAGAAGTAGAATAAAAAACCATACGCCTAATTCCTATTTTAAATTCTATTTCTGATTATACTAAAACTTCTCTTCTCAACTTCCAAATTTTAAATAATATGCCAATATACCCCCCCCCCCCGCCAATAAAAGAAGTATTAGTTGTCTCAATTAAATCCTTTCCTATTTTTAGGCTAAACACTCTTTTTCTTTTAAAGCTTCTTTATAATCAGGATAGGATTCCAAAGGCGGTAATTTTAAAAAAATATCTTTACTAGTTTCCTTTTGATAGGCTTTTAATTCTTTTTGATGTTTTCTAGCAATACGCCATATCGTAAATGGCATCCTAATGCAACCAAATAGAGATTTAGAATTTAACATTACTGCTAGTCCCAATTTGTAAGAAAGTTGATTTTGAATTCTAGCTTTAGCAGTTCCATAATTTAAAGCAAAACGATTTTAGATGTATTGTTATAAATATATCTAAAAAGAAACTCTAATTTTTTCATCGGGAACGCTAAATCATCTAATATCTTATCTATTAATTTCGGGCACAAAAACTCTTCTTTTCTAAATTCATATTTAAAGTCATTTTTTACCATAAACTCATATTGAGCACTATGTTCTAATGTCCAATTATGTACACATTCTCCCGACCAAAAATATTATCTTTTACCTGAGCACAAGGAACGCCTACATTAATTGTATTTGAATAGTAAACTTTATTGACTAAACTTTTGGTTTGTATAAAAAAATAATATTTCCATTTTTATCAATTGTTTTAAGCATGCTCCTCCTTATATTTTCCAACAAACAACGCATAATCACTTGGGATTCCAATATCTATAAAATAATCATCAAATACCTTAGATTTAACTTTTAATCGCCCGCAATTTTCTTGCAAAAATTCCTCAAAAGAAAATTTATCTTGCAATGAAAAATTATCAAAAATATCCTTCTTTATATGATAAATACCGCCATTAATAAAGCCCTTTTTTTTATAAACTTTTTCCTCAAAAGATACTACAAATCCTTGATTGTCTATATTTATAGAACCATATCTATCAAAATTTTTCATTTGCTTTAAAGCTATGCATATCTTACTTTCTTCTAGAGATAACTTTTTTAAATCAATATCAAAAAAAGTATCACCATTTAAAACATAGGCTTCATCATCAATAAACCTTAAGGCATCTTTTATAGCACCCCCAGTTCCAAGAAGATCTTTTTCTATATTATAAATTATATTAATTCCACAAAATCTATTTTTAAAATAATCTTGTATAACTTCATACTTATAAGAGACACTTAAAACAACTTCATCAACTCCCTGTTTCTTAAGATATTCTAACACAAATGCCAAAAATGGCTTATCTCCAATAGGAGCCATAGGCTTTGGAGCTTCCTTAACAATACTTCTTAGCCTAGTCCCAAGCCCACCAGCTAGAACTATAGCTTGCACTCAAATCCTTTACCAAAAAGCTCTTCTTCTACAATAGCGCATAAAATATGCCCAACAACAATATGCGATTCTTGAATTCTAGGAGTGCAAGTTGATGGAATCTTAATACAATAATCGCATAAATCTGCCATTTTCCCACCACTTTGTCCAGTTAGCCCAATACTAACAATGCCCTTATCTCTGCAGACTTTTAAAGCCTCTACAATATTTGCACTATTTCCGCTCGTAGATATCCCTATAAATACATCTCCCGCCACACCCTGTGCCTGAACCTGCCTAGCAAAAAGCTTATCATATCCATAATCATTACCAATAGCGGTCAAAACACTTGTATCCGTCGTGAGTGCGATACTTGGAATTCCTTCTCTATCAAAATAAAACCGACTCACAAACTCTCCAGCTATATGCTGTGCATCAGCAGCGCTTCCTCCATTACCAGCTATTAAGGTTTTATTGCCATTTCTATAAGCTTGAGTTATCTTTAATGCAATTTCTTTAATTAATCCTATAAGTGCATCATCTTGCAAAATAATATTTTTAACAGAAATAGAATCAATAAATTGTTGTTTAATATAAACACTTAAATTGTCCATGACTTCACACCTTCTTTCACAAAATTAAATTCAGCCACATACCCCCCCCCTCCCTCGGTATTTAACTTTTTCACAAGATTATATTTTCTAATAGGATCTACCATAAAAAACATAAATCCACCAGCTCCAGCACCACTAATCTTTCCACTGTAAGCACCGCTATCCATAGCTAGTCTATAAATTCTATCTACTTCATCATTGCTCACAATCTCAGAAATTACCTTTTTTGACTCCCATGACTTACCAAGTATCCTAGCAATATTTTTAAAATCACCCTTTAGTAATGCCTCTTTCATATCGCTTGCGTCTTGCTTAATTTGATGCATAGCTTCTAAAGATTTGCCTCCTTGCAACTTCCCTTTCTTATGAGATTCTATATCTTTTGCCTCTCTAGTAATATTTGTAAAATACAACACAACTTGAGACTCTAACTCGCTAACAATCCAATTTTTAACCCTAAGAGGATTTACAATCACGCGCTTATCACCATAAAACTCCATAAAATTAAATCCACCAAAAGTTGCAGCATACTGATCCTGTGCACCGCCAACTATTCCCATTTCTTCTCTTTCTATTTCAAAAGCAAGTTTGGCGACATCATACTCCCCAAGTGGCAAATGTAACCATTCTACAAAAGCAGCAATGATAGCAACAACTAATGTGGAACTTCCCCCCAAACCACTTCCACTAGGAGCATCAGAATAAGTGTGTAAAGAAAAACTAAGAGGTTTCTTAATAAAATCTCTCACTAAACGATTATAAATACATTTATACAAATCAAGCATTCCATCAAGCGCTAAAGACTCTGCACTTTCATACTCCACAAGACAATTTGTATCAGGAGAATCAAAAACAATCTTGCCATCATCTCTTTCTTTAATAGTACAACGAATATACATGGAAATTGTTGCATTTAAAACATACCCGCCATATTTTTCACAATACAAATCAATATCTGTTCCACCACCTGCCAAACCTAATCTCAATGGAGCTTGCGAACGCACTATCTTCATTGTTTTACCTATTCAATGGAATTCTACCCCTAGAGATTTCATCTCTCCAATGGTTTAGCAAATCTTCAAACATTTTTCTAGCTGGAATCTCTGGCTTCCAATTAATAAAACTTTTGATTTTTGTATTATCAAACATTTGATAATCAGCATCAATGGGTCTCATTCTCTCTTCATCCTGCTTGATTTCTATATCTTTTCTTGTTGAAAATCCTAAAAGTATTTCTATCACCTCAGGTAGCTTAAAAGCCTCTTCTCCAGCAATATTAAATGCTTCACCACAAGGCACATTCCCTTTCTCGCTTTCAAGAGATAGCAAATAATATGCCCTAATAGCATCACGACAATCCTGAAAAGTCCTAACACTTGATAAATTTCCAACCTTAATCACAGGCTCTTGGAATCCCGCTTCAATCAACGCGATTTGTTTAGCAACAGTACTTTCAAAAAAGACATCACTGCGTCTTGGTCCACTATGCGTCCCCATTCTTGTAACAAAGGTTCGGATTCCATAAGCCTCACCATAAAATCTTCCTAGATAATCTGTTCCAATTTTGCTGATGCTATATGGACTTGCCCCATGAAATGTTGTCTCTTCATTTAGTTTCACACCAACTTTTGCGCGCCCATAAACCTCACTAGATGAACAAATATGCACCACAGGATCATAACTATCTTTATCTCTAAGATTTCTAATATTTTCTAAAATATTTGCCGTACCTATAATATTTGTTTGCAATGTCTCTATGGGAATATCAAAAGAAGTTTTTGGATAAGATTGTGCTGCAAGATGAAAGACAACATCTGGCTTCTTGCTCTCAAAAAGTTTTTGGATACTAGAATAATCATTTAAATCTGCATAAAATACACTAATTCTATCTTTTTTATTTATCCTATCACTTAAATGATAAATATTATCCATAGGCTCTTGCCAACGCATCATTCCAATAACTTCATAATTTGTATGCTCAAGCAAATAGTCTGCCATCTGCGACCCAACTTGCCCTGTAAAACCTGTAATTAATGCTGTTTTCATTGTAGTCCTTTATTGTTTAGTATTATATCATAACAACATTAAATCATTAGCTACTTAATTATATATTTACATTTATTCCCAACAAAACTTAATAGGAATTTCAGGATTAGAAGGATGCACTGGAAAATCAAATCCTTCCACAATACCTTCTTTTCTGTATCCATATTGCATCAAATTTTTAGAAATATCTTTTCTCAAATAGGAAACCTCCAAGGTAACACTAAAAAATAAATTCCTACAATAAAAGATCTTTCCGTGATTGTTAAAATGAAAATGTATTGGTTGATAATATTGATTTATTCTCTCCAAAATCTCAAATCTTCTCTTTGCTTCAAGCGTTTCTTCTGGATTACATCCGTGAAATTCAAAAATAACTTGTTCAAAATATCGATTAATTAATTCCATATCTATTCTTTCAAAAATATCCCATTCGGCATTTTCAATATCAATTTGCAAAATATTTGGCAGAGCGGAATTTAACTCATTGCTCTCAATGATTGCTTCTAAAGTCGTCATATTATCACTATTTTGCAATCCTACAAACTTCTTATAAAAACAAATATTTGGATGATCGTATGGTCCTTTATCTATGCTAGAATCGTATTCTAAAACCTTATACCCCCTTTGCGCCATTTCTAAATCCCAAGGAGAATAATCAGAAACGCCAAGAGAAATCGCTTTAGGAGATAATGCCCCCCCCCCCCGATACCAATAAATCATTATACATAACATACCCGCCATCACCGTTACCGCCAATCCTAACAAGCTTATCATTTGGAATATTTAATGGCTTTAATATTTCTAAATATTTACAAATATTATTAAAGCATTCAGGGTTGTTATTAATTCTAATATAATTCCTGTCCCTATTTTGCAATAACAGCAAAAGAATCTCTTTATCTTTTTTGTTAATATCTAAATTTGCAATTATATTTGACATTAACAAGCAATAACTAATCTGTGTGTTCAAATCCATCTTGTCTCCCTATAAATATTTTTCTTTAATTTTTTTAGCCAAATCTATAGATCTCTTGATGCATATATCCATATTATAATATTCCCACTCACCAAAACGCCCGTGAGAAATAATGCCCAAGGAATCCAAATATTTTATTGCCTTTTCTTTAGAGTCTTTGTAATTCAAATCAAACAAAACATAAGCATGATCGGTAATATTATGTCCGACAATTCTTTTTAAGAATGGAAGTTTTTTACCTTCTTTTTCAAAATAATCTACACTGCGCACACCAATAGACTCAGTAACACAATAATTCTTCTTAGGAGTCACCACAAATCCAGTATTTGACAACCGATGAATACCAATCTCCGGAATTGGGATATATGCCCAAGTTACATCCAAACTACCGTCTGTCTCCCAAAGCGCATTTGAAACTTTATTATACTTTAATTTCTTAAAATATTCTTTTGCATCATTTGCAACATCGCCCAAAAGCCCAACAAACAAATCCAATGGAGTAGTATTAATAATCACATCATACTCTCTCTCTCCATTTATAACCCACTTTTTTGCATTTTTCTCTATGCTTTTTATAGGATAATTTAAAATGATATTTACTCCATTCCCAATTGCTTCTATAAAGGTATTTTGATTGTTAGTCTTTGGGTAGTAAAAATGCTGGTGTGCCATGCCATCATTCACATTTCCAAATAGCGACTCAAAAAATCTTACTTTATCTGGCACAGGAAGCTTCATCTGTTTATCATCTATAGTCCAAACGCTATCCATATTTTTGGGCTCAATACCCCAAATTTTAGTATTATAAGGTATAAAATACTCTCTTGCTAAAGTTGGTCCAAAATGATTTATGAACCATTCTTCTAGATTTTTTCCTTTTTCATAAGATGCATTAAGCATTTCATAAGTAATATCAAATGCTAACTTTGAATCAATATCATTAATCTGTTTTACAGAAAATTCTATCGGATACGAAATCCATTTACCCCTAAAATAAATCCTTGTTTCTCTTTTTATGCCATTCCACTCTGTTTTGGACAAAACCTTATTAAAAACAAACTCTTTTACATCTTCATATTTAGAATCAAAGCAATGTCCTCCATTTACATGGTATGTCATCCCATCAACATCTTTGGTTCTAGCTATACCTCCAACAACAGGCTCTTTTTCTAAAACTTCTACTTCAAAATCATCTTTTAAAAGCCTTGCAATAGATAATCCAGAAATTCCAGCTCCTAAAACTCCAATTTTCATCTTATACTCCTAAATTTAATTAATAAATACAAATCATTTATTTAATGATTCATATACCATTGACACATTGCTTCTAATCCTTTTTCTAATGAAATTCCACTTTCAAAGCCAAGTTTATTAAATTTTTTTCTACTCATACTTTTATATAATGTTCCATCATTGGAATCCACCTCCTTTTCAAAAATTAACTCTCCCTTATATCCTATAAACTTTGCCATTAATAAAGAAAGCTCTTTAATGCTAACGGGGGATTCGTTAGCGAAATTCACAAAAGAGCTTAATAAATTTCCGCCTTCATCATATTCACACAATGCCTTAAAATCCACATTATTTGCTAAGTAAATACAAAAATTCGCAAGATCTCTTGCATTTGCAAACTCCCTAGCAGCCTTTCCTGTGCCAATCATCTTTATATAATCTTTAAAGATTCCATATTTTTCACAAAATTGAATTGCGTCTTGCTGGTTAAGGTTTAAATCCATACATAAAGCTTCAAAATTGTTTTCATTTAAATGTTTTGCCAAGAAAATTTTTCTAAAAATTCCAGCTTGCACATGGGAATCTTCTATATCAAAATTATCATTTTCTCCATAAATGCTAGTTGGAGCAACACATAAAAAATTAGTTCCTTTCTCTAAGTTTAAATATTCACACAATTTAATTCCAGCCACCTTGCTAATCGCATAGCTTTCATTGTTTGGCTGAAAAGATCCGCTTAACATATATTTTTCCTCCAATGGCAAAGGAGCATCTTTAGGATAAACACACGCAGAAGCAAGATAAATTAGCTTCTTAACATTAAATTCTGCCGCACAATAAATCACATTATTTTGCATCATCAAATTGTTATATAAAAATTCAGCAGGATATTTTCTCTGCTTAATAAAGCCACCTACAAATGCTGCACAAAAAAACACATATTCTGGCTTTTCTTTTGCAAAAAACTCTTGCACTACTTTTTGATTGATTAAATCAAGCTCTTTATGTGTTTTATAGATAAGATTTGTATAGCCTTGCTTTTGAAGCTCTTGCAAGATTGCACTCCCTACAAGCCCTCTATGCCCTGCTACATAAATTTTAGAATCTTTTTGCATTTAAAACCCTTTTGTATGATCTTGTGTCATAGCTTCAATATCTCTATTTGATAAAATAGGATTTTCAACTCCCCAATCAATGCCTATGCGTGGATCATTCCAAGCAAAAGTGAATTGATCCTTTGCATCCATATACTCACCGTCATAAGCCAATTTATAACAATACATAGAATCGCATTTTGAGCTGACATATTGCGCATTACCAAAATATGGGGGGATTAAAATTAATTTTTGATTATCAGAATTAATTATAAACTTTTCCCATTTTAAATATGTTGGAGAATCCTTTCTGCAATCCACCACAACTTGATAAATCTCTCCCGTTATACAAGTTACAAGCTTCCAAGACTTATGATCTCCGTGTATCCCTCGCAATACATTAGGTTTAGATAGAGTAAATTTATCAAGCACAAATTCTAAGCCATTAGGCAAAAGATGACCAATGGCATCTTTGGAATAACTTGACCAAATCTCCCCTCTTAAATCTTGAAATTTGTTAGGGGTAATAATATAAATGCCTTTTAGCTTTTTAGATTCCTTAATATCAAATTCTATTGCCATCCCTTCCCCCTTATGCAGCTTTTGTTGTATAAACAGGAGAAATAGCTCTAGAACTTTTAAAGGCAACTAGGTTATGCCCCCCCCCCCCGACTACTAGATTCTAATCCTTGTGTTAAATACCATTGATACATCATTTTGATTCCTTGTTCTAAATTGATTTTATGTTTCCAGCCTAAACTTTCAAGCTTTGAGCCAGAAGTTAGCTTATGCATTGCCCCATCAGGACGCCTATCATTAAAGGTAAGCCTACCTTTAAAGCCCACAATCTTCTGAATTAATTCCGCAAGTTCTTTAATGCTAATATTTGCATTTGGAGCGACATTAATGTGTGTATTTTGCACCTTTGCTTCACTCTTATGCAAATCTTTAAAATCTATATTGCGCATTATAAATAAACAAGCACTTGCTAAATCATCACTATGAATAAACTCTCTCGTTGGTTTACCGCTACCCCAAATCTCTACTGCATCTGCAGAAACTCCAAAGCTAGCAAGATAATCTTTTGCTTTCTTAAAATCTGTCATCTTTAAATCAGCCAAAATCTCATTGCTTCTACCCTCTCTTAAAAGATTCGCCAAATGCATTTTACGCAAAACAGCTGGTAAAACATGGGAATTTTCAAGATTAAAATTATCGTTATTACCATAAAGATTCGTTGGAACAATAGATAGAAAATTAGTATGATTTTGGAGATTGTAACTTTCACACATCACAAGTCCCGCAATTTTAGCAATTGCATAAGGCTTATGAGAATATTCCAAATCACCTTTTAGCATTTGATCTTCATCAGTGGGCATAATTGCATTTTTGGGATAAATAGCAGTCGAAGCGATAAAGACAAGCTTCTTAACTCCACTAAGATAAGCATTATGAATCACATTGCACTCTATCATTAAATTCTGATAGATAAAGTCTGCCCTGAAAGTATTATTTGCTGCAATTCCCCCCGCTTTTGCTGCACAAAAAAACACATATTCTGGCTTTTCTTTTGCAAAAAACTCTTGCACTACTTTTTGATTGATTAAATCAAGCTCTTTATGTGTTTTATAGATAAGATTTGTATAGCCTTGCTTTTGAAGCTCTTGCAAGATTGCACTCCCTACAAGCCCTCTATGCCCTGCTACATAAATTTTAGAATCTTTTTGCATTTAAAACCCTTTTGTATGATCTTGTGTCATAGCTTCAATATCTCTATTTGATAAAATAGGATTTTCAACTCCCCAATCAATGCCTATGCGTGGATCATTCCAAGCAAAAGTGAATTGTTCATCAGCATCAACATACTCCCCCAAATAAGCACATTTATAGTAATAAACTGCGCTTTTGCTCCTCACACAATGCGCATTTCCAAATCCCGCTGGCACTAAAATAATTTGTTGATTTTCTTGATTAATTGTAAATTTCTCCCATTGAAGATATGTTGGAGAATCCTTTCTGCAATCCACCACAACTTGATGAATCTCGCCATAAACACAAGTTGCAAACTTATATGTTTTTAAATCTCCGTGGATTCCACGAATCACATTGTGATGAGAGTAAATAAATTTATCGTGAATAAATCTCAAGCCACTTGGCAAAAGTTTATCAATCTTTTCGCTAGTAAATGCAGTCCAAATCTCTCCTCTTAAATCTTGAAATTTGCTTGGGGTAATAATATAAACGCCTTTTAGCTTTTTAGATTCCTTAATATCAAATTCTATTGCCATACTCTCCCCCTTATGCAGCTTTTGTTGTATAAGCAAGATTTTGTAAGCAAGAGATTTGAGAAGGATTAAGTTTTAAATGTGATGTATTGTTTTTTATAGAAGAAGCTAAATAAATAGTAAAAATAATAGAAGTAGCATTAAAATCTTTAATGCTACTAAAGGCAACTAGATTATGCCCCCCCCCCCGCCGATAACTTTGGCAAATAATTTAATAGAATCAGAAATATCCACTTGATGATTCCCTACAAAAAATCCTTTTTCTTGAAGATACTTTGCATTTTTAAGCTCTTTGTGGATTGTGTAGTCAAAATATTTTATCACCTCATTTTGTGTGAAATCCCCTGTGGCAATAGGGCGATATTCAATATTATTTTTTTCTAGCTTTTGGATAATTTCATTTCTTTGTATTTTAGAATCAGGACGAATAATTAAGGAAAAACCAAACCAAGAACTAGAACCGATTTCTTTTTGTATGATAAAATCAGGGTGATTTGCAAAATAACTACAAAATAGTTTTGCATTTTCTCTGCGATGCTTTAGAAAATCTGGAAGTTTTTTAAGCTGCTCTATTCCTATTGCACCGCTCATTTCAACAGGACGCACATTATAGCCGGGCAATACAAATCTAAAAGACTCACTAAACCAATCATCACTCTTTTTGGCTACCAAATTATCCTTTGGCAAATTTCTAGTCCAGCCGTGCGCCCTTAAACACAATAAAATATGATAGAGCTCCTCATCATCAGTTACAACAAACCCCCCTTCCATCGTTGCCATATGATGAGAATAAAAGGTGGAAAATGTCCCCATAACCCCAAATGTTCCAGCTTGCTTACCTTTGTATTCTGCACCCATAGATTCACAATTATCCTCCAACAAAATAATATCCCTGTTAGAAATCATTGCCTTAATAGCATCAAAGTCATTAGGATTTCCTAGCAAATTCACACACATTATCATTTTTGTAGAATCTGTAATAGCAGTTTTTAAAGCTTCTAAATCATAATTAAGCGTCTCCAAATCAATATCTACAAATTTAAGCTTCAATCCATACTGATAAAGTGGATAATAAGTGGTACTCCAAGAAACAGCTGGCACAATCACCTCATCACCCCTTTTTAATCGTGGAGTCTTTGTATAAAATAATGCTGCTGTGGCAATTAAGTTTGCTGTTGAACCTGAGCTTGTCATTACAGCATACTTAGATCCTACAAACCTAGCAAAATCTTTTTCAAACCCTGCAACCTTCTTACCCATTGTAAATATATCACTTTTGATAACTTCTTGAATTGCTTGTAACTCTTTTTCATCCCAAGTAGATGAGGCTAAAGTATATCTAGTTTTTACATCATCGGTCTGCGATTTCTTCATTTCTTTAATTTTTTTAGCCAAATCTATAGATCTCTTGATGCATATATCCATATTATAATATTCCCACTCACCAAAACGCCCGTGAGAAATAATGCCCAAGGAATCCAAATATTTTATTGCCTTTTCTTTAGAGTCTTTGTAATTCAAATCAAACAAAACATAAGCATGATCGGTAATATTATGTCCGACAATTCTTTTTAAGAATGGAAGTTTTTTAATCTCCTTTTCAAAATATTCTATAGAATGACTTCCCAAGCTTTCAGCAAGGCAATAGTTCCTATTGGGCGTAAAAAAGGTCCCCATATTTATAGTTCTATGAATACCTATATCGCAATCCGGTATATATGCCCAGGTAAAATCCACACTTCCATCAGTCTCACACAACACATTTGAAATTCTATTAAATTTCAAGTTTCTAAAATATTTTTCTATTTCATATGGAATATCCTTTAATATATCAACTATTGCATCCAATGGAGTAGTATTAATAATCACATCATACTCTCTCTCTCCATTTATAACCCACTTTTTTGCATTTTTCTCTATGCTTTTTATAGGATAATTTAAAATGATATTTACTCCATTCCCAATTGCTTCTATAAAGGTATTCTGATTGTTAGTCTTTGGGTAGTAATATCCACTTGCTTCAACCATACCATCTACACCTTTTCCACTTACCAAAGATTTATAAAAATTTTCCTTAGTGGGTATAGGAAGCTTCATTTGTTTATCATCTATAGTCCAAACGCTATCCATATTTTTGGGTTCAATACCCCAAATTTTAGTATTATAAGGTATAAAATACTCTCTTGCTAAAGTTGGTCCAAAATGATTTATGAACCATTCTTCTAGATTTTTTCCTTTTTCATAAGATGCATTAAGCATTTCTTTAGTAATTAAAAAGGCTAGTTCTGTATCAAACTTATCGATCTCTAAAACAGAGTTTTCTATAGGATTGCCAATCCAATGTCCTTTAAATAATATTTTTGCATTTTTGACATAAGAATTCCATTTATTCTTCTCTAAAACACTAGAAAAAACAAACTCTTTTACATCTTCATACCTTGATGCAAAGCAATGTCCTCCATTTACATGATATGCTACCCCATCAACATCTTTGGTTCTAGCTATGCCTCCAACAACAGGCTCTTTTTCTAAAACTTCTACTTCAAAATCATCTTTTAAAAGCCTTGCAATAGATAATCCAGAAATCCCAGCTCCTAAAACTCCAATTTTCATTTCTATATCCTTTAAAATTTATACATTATTATATCATAACTAATGTTCGTCACCTATTTCTAATCGTTCCTAGCTCAAACAAAAACTTGATATATCCTCCCCTCCACCAAGTCCTATTTGCTTCAATCAAAGCCTCTCCAAGCCTATAAGAAAGATGATTTTTATATTTCAATGCTTCTTTATAATCCGCATAAGATTCTAAAGGAGGCAATTTCAAAGAAGGATTTTTTTTAATTTTTTCTTGATAAGCTTTTTTTTCTTGTTTGTATTTATAAACAATACATAATAATTCATAGGGCATTCTCATATAACCAGATAGAGATTTAGAGTTTAGTATCATTTCTTGTCCTAATCTGTAGGAAAGCTGATTTTGGATTCTAACTTTAGCAGAAGGTGTGCTATTTTTATGAGAAGATTTGGCTTTAGAGAATTGTTCTAGTTTAGTCAGAGAAAGCTGTTTTGGATCTTTTGCCTGTTTCATTGGTTTTGACAATAAAGCCTTGATATCTTTTTGATAAGATAAAAATTGTTGATTGTCAGGCTCTGCTTTTAAAGAATCATCAATAAATTTCAAAGCATCATCTAAATGCTTTCTACAAACAGAGATTTTTGCTGCCATATAGCTGATATAGGGATATTTCGCACTAGCAAACTTTAAATACCTATCCCTCAAAGGATCATAAATAGGAAAAGCCCATTTATTCATCACATTATGTAATCCCCAAATCGCTTCAAAAAAATGCTCTCTATTTAGACACTCTGTTTTCAAATAAACATCTGCTGTTTTTAAATCCCTTTTTGCAAATAGCAAATCTACCATAGCAACTCTATAAAAATCATTTTCAGAATCTTCCTGCATCGCCTTAGATAACCATTGATATGCAACATCAAGCGGCTTATTAAGCTTTTTTGCAAAAGCATAAAGTCTATAATAACAATACGCTCTATGTAAATTTCCAATCTCTAAGCAATGAATATTCTTTTGAATAATATTATAAAGTTCTTCATCGCTATAAATATCATAAAACGAACAAACAAGTTCTCTCCCAGCAATCATACTTGCCGTATTTGAAAATACAGAAGAACCCGTAGAATAAATTTTTTTTGCCTTGCTTAAAAAATTCATATCAAAAAATGCTCTTTCTTGATTTGTATAATTGTAACGCCCTTCAATAAGAGAATCCACTGAATAAATTTGAATATCTTTATTAGGTTTAATCTGATTTAAATAATCTTCTAAAATCCGATTAGACTTGAAATCTTGCCCAATAATAACGATATGATTTCTCTCCCACTCCATCTTTGCAATCTCAATTGCAACCTCATAGGGAAAATGCTTAGTATGCATCCATAATTCTGGTGCGATTCTAAATTCTCCAAGAACCACTTCCCCCCCCCTTAAATGCATTATCACAAAATCATTAGCAATAATGTCACTACAAATATATTCCACTTCTTGAATCATTTGCGCACACCTATCTGACCACTGAATACTTTCGTAGCATTTTTTTAAATCTTTTAAAGCCTCTTCTGGCACAAGATCACGCATACATTTATGAGGACCCACTTTGCCTGTAAAGGCACCCCATTTATGTCTTAGAAAGCTACTCTTAGAATCTTTAAAAGATAGATTCACAATATCATTTCCATGGGAGCGATATTTTGAAGAAATCAGATGTTTCTGCAAAAATTCTTTTGAAAAAATCTTCTCTGCCATCAATATCTGATTGCAAAAAGATACACCTTCTTGGCCTTTGACATCACATCTGCCATCATCGTTTGTTCCATTTAACCACGAAAAAACAAACTTAAACTCTCCCCCAAGCTTCTCTGCAACATACATTGCGCTTATAATTGTGGCAAGTCGCATTCCAAGACCATCCAAACGACTCCCAGCAATATAGTGATACCTTCTTTGCAAAACCTCAACCCTTCTTAATACCAAATGCCCCCTAGTGTTTAAAGAAATTTTGATATATCTAGCCTTTAAGGATTGCAACACATTAATCTCTAAAACTTCTAAATCCGTCCATTCAAATAAACTTAAATCAAGATTAATCCAATTTGCTTTATCCAAAGAGCATTCAACTTTTAAATTTTTATTGATTTTTTGATGTTTTAACTCTTTTCGATTTGTAATCCTTATACAATCAATCGCATAAACACCCTCTAAATCCACCATCCAAAAAGGATTATTCTCCATTCCCGTATGAAAAGCAAAATTTACATCTTCCAAACTAGCATCAATTGCCCGATTTGCATCATCAATATGCGACCATTTACTCACAGAACTCTGAATAGCCTTTTTGCTTTCTGTTAAATCCACTACATCTTCTTCTTTCCAAATCATAATCAACCTTTCTTAATTTTATAAAAACAAACATTTACACAACAAATCTATTGCTACACTTTTACTCCCTAGTTACAAAATCCACCAACCAATCTACTCTCTTGTGCTTTGGCATATCTTTAAGTTCTTCAAAAGAATAACTAATATAAAAATCTCTAATCTGCTCAAGATTTTCTACAAGCCCAAAATCGCCACTTTCTTTTACTGCAATTTGGTTATAATAGTCTTGCAAGAGAAAATCTTTAGGAATTACATTTTCTGCTTGATTTATAAAAATATTTGTTTGTATCAATTTATTTAAAAGCTGAATTTCCATAGCAGAAACATCAACAAATGCTCTATAAATGCGATAGGTTGTTTCAGTTGCTTTAATAGCTCCTCTATTGAATAGTTTCGCCAAAAATCCCTTATGCTTATATCCTAGAATATTTACCTGTAAAGCATTTTTTCTTAAAAGACTTATACCTTGCTCCAAATACTGCCTATATTTCTTATCTCTATGTCCCGTATTTGGATGTGGCTGAATAAGAACTTTTTCCAACCCGCCAATTTTTGCATACTGAGCAATCTTTTTAAAGGCATACAAATCCGCACTAAGACTGCTATACTGCTCCGCTTTGATTCCGCCCTCCCAAGTTGGCGCATAAAGAATATAAGCCCCCTCCTTTTGATAAGCTTTTTTATAAGGATTGCCACCAATAAAAGTATCTCCCATCTTCAAAACTCTATATCGACAGACATCATCCTGTGTAAAAATTTTATACTGTAAATACCTTCTTACCCCAACATCCCCAGCGCAAATAATGTAATCATAAATCCTTATAATAGGCTTTATACTTGCAAGCTTATTACTTTCTCCATGCGTAACAAAAATATGTTTAGCATTTCTAAAAGTCAAGATTCTGCAATTTGATTGTGCGTTAAAAAGATAGAAGACAACCTTATATTTGCTCATATCTAATCTATTGATATTTAAAAAATATCTATGTGGGATTTCATATTTTTCTAATGCCTGCTTATAATACAAAAAAGATTCCTTATAGCTTTTAAAAACCACTTCCGTATTATCTCTGCTAAACACACCTTCTTTAAAATAACTAATAAGTTGCCTAATTGCACCTTTAACTTTACTATCTATGTAAATAGCACTCATCATTCTATCGCCCTTAAAAGCTTCTCAAAAGTATTATTAAGAATATAAGATTTGCCAATCCAATATTCTGCAAAAGCTTCTCTTTCTTGCTTTTTAAAATCTCCTTCATTTAAAAACATTTCAAATCTATTTAAATCTGAAAAAAGATACAACCCATCTAAAGAAACATATTTATCCTTTAAAAAATCCTGCATAAAAGCTTCATTTGGAATGTAAGTATAAATAGGAGCATTAAGCATTAAAAATTTCTCTATATATGTGCGCAAATCACACACCAATCCTTGGCAACCAGCAAATATTGCATTCTCCATTTTGCGATGCACTCTACACTTGATAGCATTTATGGCAAGTAATCCATCAAGTTTTCTATAAAAAGCCTTTAAAGCATAAGTTTTTTTAGAAGTTATTATAAAATCAACAGAGAGTTGATGATTAAAAGCATATTTTATGATGGTTTGCATAATCACAAAAGACATTAAGCTCTCAAAATTAGACAGCACACACACTAGATTATCTTTCTTTTTTACGCTATATAAATCAAGCAATTGCGGTTTACCAATCTTCATCACTTCCATTGTCGATAAACCTTCTATTTGGGACATCTTTTCAACTCCAGCTTGAGATGGTAGCCAAATTGCATCATAAGCCCTAATTACCTTTGATAAGGCAGAATCCCTAATAGAGTTCTCGCTCCCGATAAAGATATGCTTAAATCTAGAAAAATTTAACAAGTGAATATTTTTTGGATGATGTGATAAATAAAAAATTGCTTTTAAATTTTTAAATTTAAATATATTATCCTCAACCTCTACCACACTTGGCGCGCAAATGATATGGCATAACTCAAAGTGACTCTTCAATTTGTCATACAAAATTCTATCACGAACCAAAATACTAAATTTTACATTTATTTCTAAAAAGATTGGAATCCAATAGGACAAATGATTATATCCCACTTTTGCATTCTCTCCACTTTGAAGCAATACTATAGAATCATAAACTACTCTAGACATATATCCTCCCCAAACTGTTTTAGATGTCCAATAAAAGCATTGTTGAGCGTCTCTTCTTTCCCTAAGATATATTCTTGTGCTTCAAGTCTTCCTTTTGCTAAAAAATCATTCCCCTCTAATACATTTTTAATGCTATCATACAATTCACTAGGCGAAGAAAACAAATAGCAATACTTCTCATAAGGCATATTACTCTGTGCAATTTTAATCTCTTTTTCTTTGGGAATATACAAGAAAATAGGGGCATTTGCTGCCAAACATTCAGTAACTACACCAGAAATATCGCAAATAAAGAGATTTGTTTTTTTGATTAATTCACTCACATTAGTCTCTACAGGCTTAATCTCTGCTAAATTCTCTTTTTGTAGCTCTTTATCAAAATATATAAATTTCTTTTCTCCATTTCCCATATGGGGATGAAATTTAACAGACAACTCAAAAGGCAAGGGCTTTATTTTAACTAGATTATCTCTTAGCAATTCCAAAGAGGAGTAATCCTGCTCCTTATATAGTCCCTCCCAAGTAGGAAGATACAATAGTCTTAAATCCCCTCCAAATCTTTCTCTCCATCCTAAATCTATCTCATCAAAAACTTCTTTAAGAGTTGGACGCCCAACTTTAACAAACTGCAAGCCATTCAAAGAAAATCCAGCATTTAAAAATCTATCTCTATGAGCATCTCCGGCAATCCAATTCTCATCATACACTCTAAAGAATTTTCGAAAACTCGACGCTTTATCACTATCTCCATGCCCAATAAAAATATGCTTAATTCGAGTCTGATAAAGAAGGCTCATATTATTACCTGTGTTTGAAGGATAAAAACAAGCCCTAATCCCAGAAAACACATTAAAAAATTCATCTACTTCTTTTTTTGTTTTTGCATAAACAATATTTGCCTGTGGATACTTTTCAACCATTAACTCAAATACTTCCAATTTTCTAACAAGGATTACAAATTTTACCTTAGATTCTTCAAAATAAGGATACCAAAGGTTAAGATGAACTAAAGCCGTATATGCAATTTCACCCGTATGCAAAACTACTCTAAAATCAGTATAAAAAACCCTACAAGCCGAATTTGGAACGCGACCATTATTTTTAAGATTTAAAAACATATCCTTAAAAAATAATCTAGGGGTTTTAATTAGCTTGGATAATTTACTCATTATTTTTCCAAATTTACCTCTACAATTTGTCCAGTAAAATCAGACAACAAGGTGTTAATTGCAACATAAGCAACATCTTTTGGATCCAACAAGGTATCAGGATTCTCTTTTCCAAAGTTAGCTGTACGCATAGGCGTTAAAGTCCTCTGAGGGCTAATACAATTTACCCTCACTTGATTAACACTTTTAAACTCTTCCGCCAATGCTTGTGTTAAATTAACAATTGCTGCTTTTGAAGAGCTATATAAGGAATAACCGGATCTTCCTCTTGTATAAGAGCTTGAAGCAAAATTTAAAAGTTGCCCCGAAGTCTTTTCCAAATATGGGAGCGATGCTTTAGCAACATTTATTGCCCCAAGATAATTAATATTGATAGTGTCTAAAATATCGCCATAACTCATAAATTCCAAATGTGACTTTATCAAAATAGAAGCTGTATTTACAACAAAGTCTATTGAACCATATTTTTGATAAACACTATCCAAATCTCTCTCAACATCAGACAACAAAGCAATATTTGTATTGGTAGCTGTTCTACTAAAAACTTCTACTTTAGCACCATAAAGTTTAGTCAAATTTACAATATTTAAACCTATACCAGATGCTCCACCGAACACCACAACAACTTTATCCTTAAGATTTTCTTGATAGTATTTTTCACTATGTATAAAATCGTTTCTTATATTTCTGAGTTGAAAGATCTTATCCGCAATGCTTATATCGCATGGATATGTGATTTTAATATTTTCCAAACTACCCATCACTACATGAATTTTTTCATCAGGCAAATACTTTTTAACAATTCCACAATCATCAGTTGAAACAAAATCAGAATCTTTATCCGCTATTAAATAAGCCCGTCTAATCGTTTCCAATTTGAAAGCTTGCGGTGTTTGCCCTTGCATCATAAATTGCCTCTGTGGAATACTAGTTATAAAACCATCTTTTACTTCAATGATAGTGTCAGTGGAAGGTATCGCAACATCTACCGCATTACAATATTGCAAAGATTCTATAATATCATCAATAATTCTGTTATCAACAAATGGGCGAACCGCATCATGAAATATCAAATTAATTTCTTTCTCATTTTCATAGGACAATATAGCGCTTAATGAAGAATCCCGCCTTTCTTCGCCCCCAAAAATAATCTTTTTAACTTTAGAAAATTTATTCTTAGCAACAATTTCTTCTATTCTATTCTTCCAATCTTTCTTAATAACAATACAAATCTCATTAATATTCTTATGCTCAGAAAAAACTTCTATCGTATGCTCAATAATAGTCTTCCCAGCTAATTTTACAAATTGCTTTGGAATATCAAGACCAAATCTATTTCCCATTCCACCTGCTAAAATTACAGCAACATTCTTTCTCAATGCAAACCTTTCCAATAAAATATCTTCTACAAATTTAACACAACATTTGTTGCAATTGCAATTTGGTATAAAATCTGTGTCAGCATACCAAAAATCTGCAGATTTTGTGTATCTACTTTTGGAAGCACCAAAATAGAATCTCCAGCTTTAATATCAGCAGAATTCCATCTACCATTATATTTGCTAGCTTTTCCACTATTATTAATAACTAAAACTCTTCCAACATCCGCTCTCTTGCTATAACCACCTGCTAAATCTATATAATATTTTAAATCTTTCTTATCCAAATAAACAAAAGCTCCAGGTATTGATACCTCCCCTTGCACAATTACTAAATTATTTTTATTTGGGACATTAACAACATCACCATCTTCAAGAACCACAGATGCATATGCCCTAACATCGTCAATAACAATTTGTCCTTTAGGTTGAGCTTGCTTTGCGCGTTCAATAAACTCTAAAATCGTTTTTGCTTGTGTTGCTCTAATAGCCGCTTGCTCTGCATTTACAGATGAGCTTGTAAGAGCTAAAGTTTCAAGCTCTTTAAGCTGCGCATTAATAAGCTCCTTTTGCATTAAAGCTACACTTTTTCTAAACACCTGCAACGCGTTAATATCAGATTGATTGTTAGTTGCAATCATTTTTACAACATCTGCTAGAGTTGTTCCCTTCCTTACTACAATAGAGCGCAAGCCATTATGCTCTCCTTCAATATTAATATTAATATTTTCCGCCACATAATCTGGTCTAAATTCTATTTCATCTCCAGCATAAAGTTTCACACTTCCAAATTGTTTCTTATCATAAGCATCAACAACAAGTTGTCTATCTTGTCTATGGCTTCTAACCACTGCATTTGTAACAATGGGCTTAACGCCGGATACTCTAGCAATATCAAACAAGCTTTGAATATCTTTTCCTAATTCAAATCTAAAGGGCTTTTGCACATCACCCTTAACAAACACATAATCTTGCACACTGCCTACCAAAATCACATCACCCATTCTAAAAGGAAAAAGCTCAATTCTACCCTCTAACAAAAAATCATACAAATCTACATATTTTATAACTTTATTATTGCGCAAAATTTGTATATCTCTAAAGCTCCCATATTCTAAATTAATACCAGCTGCTTTATCAATATATTGTATGATGGAATCCGAACTCAATCCTTGATAAAGACCGGGCTTATTGACATTTCCAGTAACAAATACAGAAATGTTTTGATAAATATCCAAATCCGCATACACAAAGACATTATTTTTATAAACTTTATTGATTGCTTTTGTAATAACTTTTACTAATGCGCTATTTTTAACACCCAGCAAATTAATTGCGCCAACCATTGGAATAAATATATTTCCTTGAGAATCCACCACTAAAGTGCTAGAAAATTCAGTTGCACCCCAAATTTTGACATTAATTCTATCTCCAACTGCAAGTTTATAATCTGGATTATAAATGTGCTGTCTAAATTGTGTAAAATTTCCATTAAATAAATGTTCACCAAAAATCCCAACTAAAGATTCTTCTTTTGTTACTTCTTTGTCTGTAGTATTTTCTGCTTTAGATTCTATTTCAGATTCAACCACATCAATTGTTTGAACTTTTGAAATTTGAGAAACATCTACTGCACCAAACACTAGCAAAGGAAAAATTAGTAGTAATAAAATTCTTTTCATTTTAATATCTATGCTCCTCTATAATCATTCTAATAAATTTAACCACCCCAAAAACCAATGAAAAAATCATAAAAGCCGTAAGGATATTATAAATTTTTTCTGGATACTTCGCACTTTGTGGCAAGCTTGGATTTTGTATTACAACCACTTGTTTAATTTTTCTTAAAGCCTCAATTCTTGCTGTTTCATAAGCTTTTAGGGCAGTTGTATAAGCATTTTCCGCAAAAGTAACTTCAATTGAGAGATCCTGAAATTGTGCAGCGAGATCATTCAATCTTTGCGAAGTTTTAGGGGAAGCAACTTTATTTTTTTCCACACGCAACTGCTTCTTTAATGCTTCAATTTCTGATTTGATAGTAACAATTTGTGGGGCACTCTCATTAATATAACTCTGCATCATTAAAAGCTCCGCTTCTTTGGTTGCCATCTTAGCCTCTAAACTCCCTATTAATTGCAACCTTCCCTCTGCCTGTTTTAATGGATCAAAGATTCCATATTTATTCTGAAAAGCTAAGAGATCATCTTTTGCTTTCTGGTATCTCTCTTTAAAACGCAAAAGCTCCTTTTCTGCAAACTCCATTTGTTCTCTAGCTGCCCTATGAGAGATTTCATTAATAAACCTTTCACTCTCTTTAACGATTGTTGTGGCAATAAGATGCGCACTTTGCGCGTCAAAGCCTTCTACATCAACTCTTAAGATACCATCTCCTAAACCATCTTGCAAGATTTTCACGCGATTTTGGTAATACTTCAATAAACCTTCTTGTGTAGATTCCAATGCAACACTATAAAAGAGATCAATTGTTTGCTCTGCATAAAGCTCTCTTATATTAATTTTTTCTTCAAGAATTTTTAGCATATCAAGCGAGTGGATATAAGATTTTAGAAACAAAATATCTTCATTAGATAAAGAACCATTATTGAGCAAAGAAGCTAAACCATTAATTTCTCCTGTGCTTTGTGTCGTTGCCTTTACACTTAAGATACTCTCACTTACATAGCGATCTTCTGCTATAAAAACATAATAAAATGCAACAAAAAGAGTGAGAATAATAACAATTTTAAAGGAATGTAAAATCTCTAAATTTTTAACTCTTTCTAAAAAATTATTTAGCATTAATTTTTCCTTGATACACAGCTATCCCTTCATCTACATCATCATAAACAGTCGCTTTGCCTTCTTGCATAAATACGATTTTATCACACCACTGCTTAATCTCTGATACATTATGAGAAACCATAATCACCTTAGACTTAGACAATCTCTCCTTATAAATCCGATTGCTTTTTTCCTTAAATTTGGGATCTCCAACTGCTCCTGCTTCATCAATTAAATAATAATCAAAATCAAAAGCCATACTCAATCCAAAAGCTATTCTTGCTCCCATTCCAGCAGAATAAGTTTTCATAGGCTCATCAAAAAACTTGCCAATTTCTGCAAACTCTTCTACAAATTCTACCTTTTCCTTTAAAGCTTCCCCTTTATATCCATAAACTCTAGAAATAAAACGCACATTATCTCTTGCAGAAAGACTTCCCTGGAAAGCGCCAGATAAACCTAAGGGCCAAGAAAGCTTTTTATTAATAATAATCCTGCCTCTATCTGGCAACAAAGAACCACTAAGAAGTTTCATTAATGTAGATTTTCCTGCTCCATTTCTCCCCATTAATCCTATACTACAATTATCAGGAAATTCAAAGGTTAAGTCTCTAAAAACATAATGCCTACCACCTTGTGTGAGAGAATAAGATTTTGTAAGATTTAATAATTTTATCATCTTGTGGCAATCAACTTTTCTCTAGTAAAATAATAAAAAAATAGCCCCAAAAAAAGAATAGCAACCAAACAAATAAGTGGATAATAGTAGTTGTAATTATCTAACAAAGGATAATTTACAAAGAAATTATATTTTAAAAGCTCCATAATATGCAATAAAGGATTGTAATAAAAATACTCAAGAATAGGCTTTGGGATAATCCAAGCAGGAATCACAACAAAAGAGGTCCAATATAAAATTGCATTAATATACCCAAAAAGCTTTTGAATTGGTTCAGAAAAATACCCAGCTATCGCAAAACACATCCCCATTGAAAAACCAAATAAAACCAACATTACAAAAGAAAACATAACCTCTAACATATGCTGCGGAATCACATGCATATGAAAAAACCAGCCCGCCAAAAACATAACACAAACAAAAATCGTCAAATAAATACAAAACTCCAATAATGCCCTAGCAATAAAAACATGGATAGGACGAATAGGCTTATAGGCAAAAAGGGCTAAATTTGCTTGAATTCCACTTAAGATCTGTGTAACTATGCTTCTAAACATAAAAAATGGAATAATCCCGATAACCAAAAACATAAAAATTGAAATCCCATCAGGCATAATTTGATGGCGAAACTCTCTAATTGCAGTAACCAATGAAGCAATCACCAAAATCACCATCATAGGCTCACCAATTACCCAAAAATACCCTAAGTATTTATTGATTCCAAATCTAGTTTTAAGCTCTCTAAAAAAGAGAGCATGCACAACATTAATCATCTACTTCCATTTTCTTTTAATCAAAGTTGCCATTTTACTACACATTATGCTTACAAAACATTAATTAAAACAAAATTTTATAATTGTTTTCCAATTGTCTGTTCTGTAAGTTTTTTTTTAATAACTAGATCTATAATGGGCTGCTCCCTTTTATTTGCTTTCTTGCAATGATCTTTATCAAAAAAATCTGTAATCCTTATAATAACTTTTGCCCATCTTTTATTTCTCTTTCTCCAAGCATGTGAAGATAAAGATTCCCAAGCATAGCCATTAAATAATGTTGCATTTACGAAATGATCAAGAGCTCTTACGCCCTGTCTCACTCTATCTGTCTTTCCAAAAGTCCCTACTATAACAATAAAAAGATAACTAACAACCGCCAAAGGCACAATTGCACACAGCAAAATTGTGCCTGCTAACTTTTCTCTCATTGATTTCTCTTGATAAATTTAATGCGCATTCCATTAGCCGATCTAATAGTCAATCTCCCTACAATATCTGGCACAAAGTTTTCTTCTAATTCTAATTTATATTTTCTAATAATATTTGCAAGAATCAGCACAGATTCCTGCATAGCAAATCCCTGTCCTATACAAATTCTCTCTCCCATTCCAAAGGGCATATAAGTATCCTTCTTAATATTACTCTTGCTTTCGTGCCTTGTTGGATCAAATTCATGAGGATTTTTCCAAAAACGCTCATGCCTATGGATAAGCCAAGGAGCAACCACAACTCCCGAGCCTTTCTTTACAAGCTTATCTCGCATTTTTCTATCTTCTCTTGTTTCTCTTGCAAAAAAACCAACAGGTGGATAAAGCCTTAATGCCTCTTTAAAAATACTTGCTACATAATGCATTTCTTTGATATGTTCTATCTCAAAAACTCCATCACCTGCAACCCTAATAATTTCTTTATAAGCTTTTTCTTGCTCATTAGGAGCTATGCTTAAAATATAAAGAGTCCAAGTTAAAGAGCTTGCAGTTGTCTCATGCCCTGCCAAAAAAAGCATAGAAACTTGATCTAAAATCTCCTCAAATGTAAATCTTTGATGAGTTTCTGCATCAACAACTTGCAATAAAGAAGATAAAATATCCTCATACTTCCCTAAATCACTTTGTGCATTATGATATCTAGGAGCGATAATATCAGACAAAACTTTGCGAATCACAGAGGCAGCTTTTAGTCTTTTATTTTCCCCTAAAAGCCTAGAAAGCCATTTAGGAAAGCAAAACATTGTTCTTAATGCCGTCTTAGTTGTCTCCTCTTGCACGGTCCCAAATGCTTCCAAAACGAGTTTGCCCTTTGCTTCATCTAACTTAGAGGACATAATTGTTCTAAAAATTACATCAGCTGTTACAAAAGTCATAATTGCATCCACTTCAATAACTGCACCATTTTGACAACTTGCAAGCTTTCTCATCATATCATCTGTAGCATCGCGCATAAGATTGAAAACTTTAGAAATTCTTGTCATCTCAAAAGAAGGTCTTAAAAGTTCCCTTTGCTTTTTCCACATCTTATCATTAGTCGTGAAAATACTCATTCCTAAAAGAGGCTCTAAAAGCTCGTGTAAAAGCTGACTTTTAGGAAAGTTTTTCACATCATCTACCATAACATGCCTAACTTCCTTTGGATCATTAACAACATACAAATCAAATCCGGGCATTTTAACCCTGCCCATCATCATTTTATAACTGCGCTCATACAATCCATCTAACCAAGATCTTCTTTTAAACAAAAAAGTTGCAAATGTCGAAGCTTTAGTTTTATAAGGTTTTGGATGAAATGGACACACTCCCATAGGCAACTCCTTTATTGTATTTTATTCTCAAGCATTAAATTTCCAATCACAAAATCAAAAAAATCATATTGCCCTTTGATTTGCGTGGCAAATAGATATAAAAAATGCGCTTTGTATTTATCCCTTTTGATGCTTTTATATTCTCTTGGCTTATAAAGCGTATGAAATCTAGCAGATAAATATTTTGGAGTAAATTTGGCATTAATTCCGCTTGTTTTTAGAAAATCAACTTGCGGAAAACAAGCTCCATCAATAATAGAAGTGAAATCATACCAAATAATCTTTCTTTGAGCGATAAATTCTAAATCTTTTTTAAAAATTCTTGCTTCCTTATGAAAGCTTACTAAAGGAATACATTCCCCCAATGTTAGAATCTTTAACTTTGAATAATCAAGCTTTGCTTTTTCGCACTTTCTAAAAACTTCTGCCAACACACAAACACTAAGCATTGTGCCCACGCTATGCGCAATAAGAATAGCCTCATATTCTTCATCATTTTGATGTTCTTGTAACTGCTTCAAAATCTTTTCACTAAAGGAATCAATTTTATCTTTAAGTAAGGTTTGTCTATAACTTTCCCATTTGGAGCTAAATGCACAAATTCTTGCAATCCAAAATATTGCAAGCTTTTTGCCAACCCTAAACATTAATTGTGGTAAATAAAACAAAATCAATACACCTAAGGCAACCCCCAACAAAAAATGAAATTTCTCCCAAAAATAGAACAAACCCCCAAATGCAAAAAATAAAGTCAATATCACGCTAAAAAGCACATAAAAAAATGGATAAAACCCTGTAATAAGCTGATAAAAAGATTCCTTTCCAAACTTAATAAAAAATCCTGTAATAACATAAAATCTAAAAAAAACAAAACAATCTAACAAAGTATCTTTAATGCTATCTGACCAATTCTCTTTAACAATTTCATTCCAATTTAAAAAAGTATATTTAATCTCTGTCTTTGGTGTTTTAATTTGCCAAAATGGATAACCATCCACACCAATTTGACTTCTTGAAATCTCATAATCATAGGATAGAATCTGATTTTGCAAGGATAAGTTTTTCTTGAAAATAGAATAATAATGCCTATATCCCCTTGGATCATAGCCTGCAATATAAAACACATCTCTTTTAAAACACTCTTTTTTCATAAAAAGCTCTCTTTTAATTACGCAATATCAAAGTATAACTCACTATTACTTTTTATCGCTTTACACAATAAGATTAATCCTTAATTTTTAGATTCCTTAAGTGTCTTGCATCTCTCCTGTAAATATTTTATGCTCCTAAAGATAGTCTTTAAGATTAGAAATTAAAGCTTGTAATTTGTCTTTATCCTTGTTGCCTGCACACTTTTCAATACTGGAATTTATATCTAGCATCTTAGCTCCCATTTGTTTTAGTGTTACGATATTTTGGATTCCAACTCCCCCAGCCACGCACAAATACTGCATTTCTAAAGATTCCAACACACCAATATCAATACATTCTCCACTTCCTCCACCTAATGCACTTTTAGAATCTAGCAACACAAAAGGACTTGATAGCTCATCTAAATCTTCTAAATCTTTCTTAAGCCCCACATTGACGACCGCATAATACGCAAATTCTGCTTCCTTTAAATCCATTCCACCAAAATACTGAGATTTTACTCCATGAAGTTGCAAAGCGTCAATTTTACCACTTTGATAAAACTCCAAAGCCTTTTGCATTTGCTTCACATCATCTTTAATTACTGCAACTTTTAGCACATTTGGATAATCTTTTAGCACATTTAAAATTCCATTTAAATCTTGCACAAAGCGTGGTGATTTTGGCTCCAAGATAAATCCGAGTGCGCCAACTTTTTCTATATTCTCCTGTCTTAATTCATACAAAGCCTTGGCGCACATCTTGGCGTCTTCTGTGTTTGTGATTCCACAAATTTTAACAAATCCTAGTGCGGAATCTAAAAGCTTAAACACATTCTTATAAAAAGCATTAGTGCTCTCTTTCCCTTTTTGCATCGCACTTTTTAGCTTTTTTAATGTTTCTTTAGGATTCTTGCTTCTTACTAAATAACTCCCACACAAAATTCCATCAAAACCCAAATTTCCCACCACAAAACCATCAAAACTACAATTTAACGAAGACTCAAAAATCACCTTAGCATTAGGATTTACACATTTTATGGAATCCAAAAGATTATATGCTCTAATTTTATCAATACCAAAGGTATGCAAATTACGCGAATTTACGCCAATCAAAGATGCATTTAATGGCGCGATAAACTCCACTTCAAAGACATTATGCACTTCAATTAAAGGAGTTAGATTCCATATTTTACACGCATTATAAAGCTCCAAAAGGCGCGCAAATCCACCATTATTCTCATCTAAAAACACAGCGGCAATCAAAAGCACCATATCTGCACCAAAATCATAAGCTTCTTTAATCTGCTCCACTTCTGTAATAAAATCTTTTCTTAGCACGCAAGCACTCTTAAACGCATTTTTTACAACTCTTAAATCCTCTAAATCTCCGTGAAAATAATCTTGCTCACACAGCACAGAAATAGCTAAAGCACCCGCTTGCAAATAAGATTCCGCTAAGACACTAGGCTCTAAAATCTCGCTAATCTTTCCAGCACTCGGACTTGCTCTTTTAATTTCTGCAATCACAAAAATCTGTTCCAAATTCGGCATATTCAAAGGAACATTGCGTGTGGCGTGGCAAATTTTATGTGTTTTTTTCTTTGCTAAAATTTCTTGTAGAATCGTAGGAACTTGTGTTACTCCTAATTCCATTAAAATCCTTTTAAATACATATTACTAATTTTTTGAAAAGACTTTACAACTTCAAAAACAGCACCATCTTTAATAATCTTTTTTGCTCTAAAAAAACCATCTCTAATAGAATCCACCAAATCGCATACATACAATGCAGCTCCCATATTTAAGGCAACCAAATCAAGCTTTGGTGAGTTTAAACCCCTAAAAATATCTTGGCTAATTTCTAAATTCTCACACGCATCGCCACCCTTTAACAAAGAATAAGGCACAAAAGAAAGCCCAACTTCAATAGGATTAAAAATATAAGTTTTAAGCTCTCCTCCTTTAAGCTCAGTTATCTGTGTAGGTGCACACAAGGAAATTTCATCATAACCATCTAGCCCACTAACAACCATTGCACGCTTGATACCTAAAATCTGCAACGCCTTTGCCATAATCTCTGTATAACTTTTCTCAAACACTCCAATGAGTTGATGTGAAATAGGTGCAGGATTACTTAAAGGACCAATAAGATTAAAAGCAGTTTTAAAGCCTAAAGTGCTACGTGCTGGGGCTGCAAAACGCATTGCAGCGTGAAATCTTTGTGCAAATAGAAAAGTTAAATGTAATTCCTCATAAGCTCTTAAAGCGTTTTGAAGCTCCATATTTGCATTAATTCCAAGTGCATTTAGTAAATCTGCTGAACCGCTTTTAGAAGTAATTGCACGATTTCCATGCTTAATGATTCCAAAATTTTCTTCTCTAGCCACAGAAGCCAACAAAAGCGCACAAGTTGTTGAAACATTAAAAGTCTTTACACCGCTTCCTCCAGTGCCTACTAGATCAAAATTTTTCTCAAACTTTCTTTTAGGCGCAAAACGCACCGCTTTTTGCTTTAACACAGAAGCAAATCCTGCTAACTCATAAGAATCTACACCTTTTATCTCAAGACTTGTTAAAATGCTTCCAATCTGCGCATCACTTAGATTTCCCTCTGTGAGTTCATCCATTAAGTTGTAACTTTCTTGAAAATTTAACGACTCTTGTTTAAGTGTCTTTTTTAGGTATTCTTTTATAGGAATAGGTTCTCTTGCATAATGTAAGAAATTTTGGAGCATTTTTATCCCATCTTTTGTGCCTATAGACTCTGGATGAAACTGCAAGCCCACAAGATGATATTGCTTATGCTCTACTGCCATAATCTCCCCATCCTTACTTCTTGCACTCACAATAAAACACTCTGGTATCTCATCTTTTTTGCCTACAAGCGAATGGTAACGCACAATAGGTGTTCTTTGTGGAATATGGCGAAAAATCCCTTTTTCATTATGAATTAGTGGTTCAACTTTTCCGTGAATAATATTCTTAGCATTAACAATCTCCACTCCAAAGGCTGCCAAAATAGCCTGATGTCCTAGACAAATTCCCAAAATAGGATAAATTCCTTTGAAATTTTGCACAATTTCAATATTAAGCTTAGAATCCCTAGGCGACTTAGGACCCGGACCCAAAATAATATAGCTTGGATTTAATGCTTTAATTTCTTCAAGGCTTGTTTTGTCGTAGCGTACAACTTTAATTGGATAACCAAGCGTGCTAAAGGCTTGATAAATGTTAAAGGTAAAGGAATCGTAATTATCAATTAAAAGTATCATTGTTTATTCCCCATAATTGCCTCAACCAAGGATAGCATTTTGTTTTGAGTTTCTTTGTATTCTTCACTTGGGATAGAATCATACACGACGCCAGCACCCGCTTGCAAATAATATACGCCTTTTTGATAGATAGCTGTGCGAATTGTGATTGCAAAATCCATATCACCATTTTTAGAAAAATATCCAATCGCCCCTGCATAGATTCCACGCTTATGAGATTCTAAACTTTCTATGGTTTTTATTGCTTGAATCTTTGGCGCACCACTTACTGTTCCCGCTGGAAATGTGGCAAACAAAGCGTCTGTTTTTTTATGAAGCTTCAAATCCATTTTGCCTTGCACTTCAGAGACTAAGTGCATTACGCGTGCATATTTTTCTATAATTCTCTCCTGTGTTACGCACACGCTATTTGGTAACGCAACTTTACCTATATCATTACGCCCTAAATCAAGCAACATTAAATGCTCAGCATTTTCCTTTATATTATCTTTTAATTCCCCTTCAAGCTTAGAATCTTCTAATGCATTTTTCCCTCTTGGGCGTGTGCCAGCAATTGGACGCGTAGTAAGTAAGGCAAAATTTTCTTCACTATCACTTTGCACCTTAATAAGAACCTCCGGGGAGCTTCCTATAATTTGATATTCTCCAAAATCAAAGTAATACATATAAGGACTAGGATTGCTAGCTCTTAAATTTTCATAAGCCTGCAAAGGGGGTAAATCACTTGTAATTTCAAGGCTTTGACTTGGCACACATTGAAGCAAATTTCCTACATAAATCTCATTTTTTAGCAATTCTACCATTTGTATATAATAAGATTCTTTATTCTTAGGATTTATTGCTGTTTTATATGCCCTATTCTCTTTTTTGGGTATTTCGATGCTTGCTAATTTATCTAATAAATCCTTATTGCATTTTTCTAAATCAAGATTGCACACTTCATTTTCATACACAACATTGACAGCATAAAGCATTTCGTAAAAATGATCAAAAATCACAAACTCTCTCCCAAAAATAAAAGCATTTTCACTTGCTTGATATAATGGAGGATTATGGAATTGCATCTCTTCAATTTCGCTAAAAAACTCATACCCAAAATACCCAACACCTCCTAATGGCAGAGGCAAAAAGCTTAAATCCTCTGAAAAAATTGCCTCACTAACCTGTGGTGCAAGAGCCATAAAAGCCTCTAAAAAATCAAGGAATTTTGGATTTTTTGGCAAAATAAAACTACTGATTTTTTCTAAGGAATTCAGTAGATACTTATTAGAATCTTTTTGTAATAAATATTTAGAATCTTCTTTTATGACTCTAAACGCCTCTTGCGTGATTAAAAGAGAGAATCTCCCCTTACCTGTTGTTAAAAATGCAGATTCTAGTAGCACTGGTGCTTTTAGAGATTCACATACCATTAAGGGCGTGATCTTTGAAGCAGAGATTTTTTGAATTTTAATTTGCGCTTTTGCGCCTTGATTGTTAGATTGTTGTAAAAATGCAAACATTATTAATCTTTTAAAAAATTTGGGTGAAATTATACAAACTTTTTGCTACAATGAAAATTATTTTATCTTAAAGACTTATAAATGAAGAAGATATTCCTAAAATCCAAAGAAGGTTTTTTTGGTGAAAATATAGAAAATTATATGCACGCATTTGGCGGACAATATGTTCCTGAAATTTTATATCCCGCACTTAGGGAATTAAAAGATTGTTATACAACTCTCTTAAAGACAAAGTCTTTTAAAGCCGAATTAAAGGAGCTTTATCATTCCTTTATTGGACGTCCAACACCCCTAATTTATGCAAAAAATGCTAGTTTATTATTAGGGAATTCTATTTATTTAAAGTTTGAAGGACTGGCAAATACAGGCGCACACAAAATCAATAATGCGATAGGACAAGTCTTGCTTGCCAAAAAAATGGGAAAAACACATATTATAGCTGAAACTGGCGCAGGGCAACACGGGCTTGCCACAGCAGCGGCATGCGCAAAACTTGGGATTAAATGCACAATTTTTATGGGTGCCCGTGATATTAGACGGCAATTCCCAAATGTATTTAATATGGAACTACTTGGAGCAAAAGTTGTAAGTGTAGAGAGCGGCACACAGACGCTAAAAGATGCAGTAAATGAGGCTCTAAGGGAATGGAGCAAAGATTCTAAAAACACTTTTTATGTACTAGGAAGCGCACTTGGTCCCCATCCTTATCCTGACATTGTGCGTGAATTTCAAAGTGTTATTGGAAAGGAATTAAAAAAACAAACACAACGCTTTTTTAAAGGCAATCCTGATATTATGATTGCTTGCGTAGGTGGAGGAAGTAACGCAATAGGATTTTTCAGTCACTATCTTAAAAGCAAAGTAGAATTAATTGGTGTGGAAGCTGGTGGATTAGACGACAAAAACAATGCAATTAGAATGCATAATGAGAGTTCCAAAATTGGAATTGCACAGGGTTATAAAAGTTATTTTCTAAGTGATGCTTATGGAAATTTATTAGAAACTTATTCTATTTCAGCTGGACTTGATTATGCAGGCATTGGTCCTCAACTTGCACATTTAAAAGAAATTAAACGCATACAATTCATAAACGCAAATGACAAAGAAGCCCTTGAAGCCTTACAATTTTTTGCCAAAAATGAAGGAATTATTGCCGCATTAGAGTCTAGCCACGCATTAGCAGGAGCTTTAAAAGTCGTAAAAGAAGTTAAAAACAAAAAGATTCTTATTAATGTGTCTGGGCGCGGGGATAAGGATATTTTCATCACCGCAAAAACCTTGCAAAAGGGACGCTGGAGCGAATTTTTAAGTCAAGAAATCCAAACAATGCAAAAGAAGGAAAATAATGAATAAGGCAACACAAAACATTGCATTAATGGGACATATTGTAGCAGGCTTTCCAAATTTTGCGCAGAGTTTAGATTCTGCAATTGGAATCGCAATTGGCGGAGCAGAGTATTTAGAAGTGCAATTTCCTTTTTCTGATCCAAACGCAGATGGAATCGCTATTGCAAATGCGTGTGAAATAGCACTGAAAAATGGCTTTAACACTGATCTTGGATTCCATTTTATTGCAGAGTTACAAGAAAAACTAAAAACACTTAACTGCCACACAAAACTTATTATTATGACTTATGGAAATATTTTGTTCTGCTATGGTATTAAGAAATTTTTACAAAAAGCTAAGGAAGTTGGTGTATGGGGACTTATTGTTCCAGATTTGTCTTTACAAAACGATGAAAATCTTTTCAAAGATAGCAAGAAATTAGGACTTCAAAATATTGCTCTTATTGCCCCTTTTACAACACCTAAACGCATGCAAGAATTAAATAAAGCTAGTGGGGAAATTCTATATGTTATTGCACGCAATGGAATAACAGGTGATACAACCATCATCAACCAAAACTTGTTAGACTATATCACCCTAGTTAAAACAAATTGCACTAAACCCATTGCACTAGGGTTTGGAATCCAAAACAAAGAGCAAATCCAAAATTTACGCGGAGTCGTTCCCATTGTTGTTGTAGGAAGCGCCTTTGTGCGATACATCACAAATCTTTGCTACAACTCAAAAGATCACAAGACAATCACACAATCCTTAAAAAATTTCACGCAAAATCTTTTAGAATAAATCTTGCGTGCTTATAATTTCATTTAAATAATGTGCTTCCTAAGCGCACACAATTACTTCCACAAGCAATGGCAAGTTCAAAATCTCCACTCATTCCCATACTAAGCACTTCTGCGCCTTTGATTTGCGAAAAAAGATTCTGTGTAAGTTCAAAACTTTTTTGCACCAACGCCTTATCCTCTGTGTGCGCTCCAATACTCATAAGCCCACAAAGCTTAATATTCTTGCATTCCCCTTTAATCCTTGCATACGCTTCTAGGGCAACTTCTGGCATAAACCCACTTTTGCTAACCTCTTTTGCGCTATTAACTTGTAAAAGAGCGTTAAGCTGTTGATTTTCTCGCTCTAAGCGTGATTGCAAGGCTTGCGCTAATTCTAAAGAATGCAAACTTTGCAATAAATAAGGCTTAAGTTGCAAAAGCGCATTGATTTTATTACTCTGCAAAGAGCCAATAAAATGCCACTCTAGCGGCAATGCTTCTAATGTGCTTGCTTTTTGCTGCAAATCCTGCACTTTATTTTCTCCAAACGCTCTTTGTCCGCAAGCATACAAAGTGGCAATCTCTTCTTGTGTAGAGTATTTACTCACAGCAACTAATTGCACAATGCGCCTTCTATCCACAGCAATTCTTGCCTTTTCAATTCTTTCAATTGCTTCCAGTAAATTTTGATTTAACCGCGCCTGCATTGCATTCCTTCAAAAAGGCATTGTGCCATTAATGATTCTTAAAACATCATTATATAATCCAAGTCCCATAAGCCCTAAAAGCACTATCCACCCAGCAAGACTTAGTCGATAAAGCGTTTCTTGCGTAGGAATCCTTTTGCTAATCATCTCATAGAGCGTAAAAAGAATGTGTCCTCCATCTAATGCGGGAATGGGAAGCAAATTTAAGATTCCAAGATTAACAGAAATTAACGCACTAAAGGCAAAGAGCGTTACAATTCCAAGCTCTGTTGCCTTTTTTGTAATACTAACAATAGAAACCACTCCACCCACTTCACTTAAAGGCACAACTCCAACTAGCATTTTTTCAAGGCTTTGCAAAATAAGCTTGCTAGACTCTTTAGTCTCTTTCAAGCCATAAAAGATGGAATCCAAAATACCATAAGACACCACACGCACTTCACCGCTTGCCACAATCCCAAGCAAAGGGCGTTGAATGCTCTCTCCAAAGAGATTTTTAGAATTGCCAAATTGCGGCGTGATTGTTGTTTCATATTCTTTATTTTCACGCAAAAAGACAATTTCAAGCTCACCTTTAGATTCCGCTATTGCACTACTTAGATTCCCCCAAGTGCGAATTTTCTCTCCATTAATTGCCACAATCTCATCACCACTTTTTAGCCCGGCTAAACTTGCTGGCATATTAGATTCCACCTTGCCAACAATGGGTGCTAACTCATTTTTGCCAATTAATCCAATCGCAACAAAAAGCAAAAAGGCTAAAAGCAGATTAAAAAACGAACCTGCCGCTAAAATCACTAGCCGTTTCCAATGTGCGATTCCATATAAACTATCAGAATCGCTATTGCGTAACTTTGGATCTATATCGCTCTGCCCTTTAAGCTGCACAAAACCGCCCAAAGGAATCGGGCGCAAAGAATATTCTGTATCGCCAATTCTCTTTTTCCATAAGCGTTGTTTTCCAAAGCCTATGCTAAAGGCTTCTACTTTCACGCCAAAAAACTTTGCAGCCAGAAAATGTCCTAGCTCGTGAAAAAATATCAAAAAAGAAAGAACTAAAATTGAACCAATTAATCCCATCTACCTAGCCTTTACATACATTTTTACATAATCATAACCTGAATATAGCGTTAAAAATACTGCAAGCCAAAGCGTAGCATTGCCAAAGGAATAATCCATTAACAAAAACGCAATCGCAGTAATTTGCAATCCTGTTTTATATTTGCCTAAATTTGAAGCAGCAACTCTCACACCCTTACTTGCTGCAACCACGCGCAAACCGGTAATAAAAAACTCTCTACTTAAAATCAAAAACACCGCCCACACATTAGCCCTACCTAAAACTAGCAATCCAAGCAAAGCTGCTAACATTAAAAGTTTATCTGCTAAGGGATCAAAAATCTCTCCAAACACGCTACCTGCGTTAAAAGTGCGCGCAATAAATCCGTCAAAAAAATCTGTAATGCTTGCAATACAAAATACTAAACACGCAAAATAGTTAATCCAACTTGGATGAATAGGGGGCGGCAAAATAAAGCTTCCATAAAGTATTAATCCAAGCAATAAGAAAGCTAAAACAATGCGTAAAAAAGTAAGAAAGTTTGGCAAAGATTCTAATTTTAACATATCATTTACTTATTTAAAGCTTGTTCCCCCATCAATAACAATCGTCTGCCCTGTTAGCCAAGAGCTAGAATCGCTATCACACAAGAACAAACAAGCCCCAGCAATATCACTTGGCTGCCCCATACGATTAAGCGGACTTTGCGATTCCACCGCTGCTTTAATCTCTGCATAATCTGGAAAGGCTTTTAGCGCGTCTGTATCAATAGGACCACCACTTACAGCATTAACACGGATATTAAACTCTCCTAATTCCATTGCTGCGTATTTAACCATTGTTTCTACTGCATTTTTAGAATTTCCGTGTCCTGCATAATTTGGCATATACACTAAATTTCCAGTAGAGCTTAAAGAAATAATGCTTCCCCCACCAATTTTCTGCATTCTTTTAGCTGCTTCTTGCGCTCCAACCACAAAAGCTAGCACGGTAGCTGTATAAATATTATTTAGCCCCTTTGGCTTAAGTCTCATAAATGGCGCAAATCCACCGACAACACTTTTACCATAAATGATTGCATTGCTAATAAAAAAATCCACACGCTCAAAATCTTCATCAATTTTTACAAACAAATCCTTGTAAGTTTCAGGCTCAAGCACATTTAGAGGATAAGCTTTTGCTTTAATCCCATATTTACTTTCTACATCTTTAATAATATTTTGTGCTTCTTCTTCATTTTTATTATAAGTAAATGCAATATTGACTCCATTTTGTGCGAAGCGATATAAAATTGCCTTACCGATTCCACGCGTTGCGCCACTAATTACTAATGTTTTTCCTTTAAAATTTTCCATTATTTAACTACCTCATATTGTTTTAAGATTTTTTCTAAAAGCTGCAAATTCTCTGCACTTGGAGCCACTAATGGCAAGCGATATTCTAGTGTTTTTAAAAGCCCACTTAAATACATTGCTGCTTTAATAGGAATGGGATTACTCTCTATAAATAAAGCCTTATTGATTGCATAAAGCTCGTTATTTATATTCTTTGCTAGTTTGTAATTTTGATCTCTTAGAAGTGCGTGTGTTAATTCTGCAATTTTATTAGGTAGAAGGTTAGAAGTTACAGAAATTACGCCTCTTCCACCACAGCTAAGAATAGGATAATTGATTGCATCTTCACCACTAACAATACACAAGCTCTCTGCTTGTGTATTTAAGTCAATCACCTTTTCAATGCTTCCACTTGCCTCTTTGATGCCATAAATATTTGGCACTTCCTTAAATAAATGCAAAATTGTAGCACTCTCTAAATTTACTCCTGTGCGTCCTGGAACATTATAAAGCATTAATGGAATTTCAACAGCATTTGCAACAGCTTTATAGTGCTGAAACAATCCTTCTTGCGTAGGCTTATTATAATAAGGGGTTACACATAAAATTCCATCAGCCCCACAAGATTCTGCAAACTTTGCCAACTCAACGGCTTCTTGCGTGGAATTGCTACCTGCACCTGCTAAAACTTTAACATTAGCATATTTTTTACACACACTCACAGCAACTTCAATACACTCTCTATGTTCCTTATGACTTAGCGTTGCACTCTCCCCTGTTGTTCCAACAGGAATAAGAGCATCAATTCCATTGCGGATTTGACGCTCTATTAAACCTTCATAGCTTTCTAAATCAAGCGCACCATTTTTAAAAGGCGTTACTAATGCTGTCATCGCACCTTCAACTGGATTTTTTACCTGCATAAACTTCCTTATTTTGTTAGGGTTAAAATTGTTGCATTTTCAGATGCAAAATACTTTTGCGCCACTTCAACAATATCTTTTAAAGAGAGATTTTCAAATGCTTCTTCAAATTGCAATAAACTTTCTAAATCTCCACGAGCAATATAACTTCCAAAGAGATTTGCCACACCACTGCTAGATTCTAAATCATACAAAAAACTTGCACGCATATTTGTTTTAACCTTTTGCAAATCAGCTTCTTTAATTTTGCCTTGCTTAATCTTCTCAATCTCTTGTAAAATTGCTTTTTCTAAACTCTCTAACTTCACTCCAGAATTTGCAATCCCCATAAAAATAAAAAGTCCCGTATCCACTAAATCCATATTGTATGCATACACTTCTGCTGCTAACCGTTTTTTATCCACGATTTCACGCACAAGCTGACTACTCTTACCTCCACTTAAAATCTCACTTAAAGCACTAAGGGCAATTTGATCTTTATGGTTAAAAGGAGGAATTTTATAGCCAAGCGCTAAAACTTCAATTTCACTTTGGCGATGAATTTTTGCGCGTCTTTCCCCATCTTGCTTTGGCTCTTGCATATACACAGATTGTGGAATCTCTTTTGTATTTTTAATCCCTTCAAAATGTTTTTTAACCGCCTTTAATGCTTCCTTTTCATTCACATCACCAGCAATCACAACGACTGCATTTTTGGGCTGATAATAAATACTATGAAACTCTTTTATATCCTCAATGCTCCAATTTCTAATATCATCCATAAAACCAATAGGTGTCCAATGGTAAGGGTGATACACAAAAGCTGTATTAAAAAGTCTAAAATACAAATATCCCATAGGATTATTATCTGTTCGCCATAATCGTTCTTCTGCTACAACATTACGCTCAGGTTGAAACTCGGAATCCTTCAAGTTGAGATTTTGCATAAGTTCCGCAAAGAGTTCTAAAGATTTTTCTAAATTTTGTGTGCTAGATTTTATATAATAATGCGTATAGTCAAAGCCTGTGGAAGCATTTGTAGCCCCACCATAACCTTTAACGATCCTATCAAATTCCCCAGCCTTTAAATTTTTTGTGGATTTGAAATTTAAATGCTCTAGCATATGTGCGATTCCGCTTTTTCCCATAACTTCATTGCGACTTCCCACTTTATAAAACACATCAGTTGTGATTACTCCACTTTGATTTTTTAGAGGAATAATTACGACTTCCAAACCATTTTTTAATACGCTTTTATAATGCTTAGGAAGCACAGATTGATCTGCTAAATTAGCCATTAAAACTCCTGCAAAAAATATTTTTACACAAAAAATAAATAAAATCGCACGCAATTTCATAAATCCACACCAATTGCTTCGCTAATATGGTTAAATCCATCACGCTCTAAATATTCTTTCAGTCCCTTATTGATATTCTTAACTAGACTTGGACCCTCAAAAATCATTGCACTAAAAACTTGCACGAGATTTGCGCCCAAACGAATCCTTGTATAGGCTTCTTGTGCATTTGTAATTCCACCTACACTAATGAGCGTTGTTTTGCGTTTGCTTACCTTAAGAGTTAGAGCGATTTGTTTTAGCATTTCACGCGCTTTTGGTGCTAAAACTTTCCCAGAGATTCCACCCTTTTCTTTAGGATTTACCACAAGAGAATAATCCAGCGTTGTATTAGTCGCAATAATCCCTTTTGCCCCATTATCTATCGCACATTCTACTAAACTTAACGCACTTTCAATGCTTAAATCAGGGGAGAGTTTTAGATAAATAGGTTTTTTATAAATTTCACACAATGCTAAAAATAACTCTTTTACAAAAGTTTCATTTTGCAAATCGCGTAAATTTGGGGTATTTGGCGATGAGATATTAACACTCAAATAATCTGTATTTTTCTCAAAAATCCTAGCAAGCGCAGTATAGTCCTTAATTGCATTTTCTTGTGAAGTTAATTTATTTTTACCAATATTAACCCCAAGAGGCAACACAAAAGGATAGCATTTATCCAAGCGCATACTCACCGCATTAGCACCATCATTATTAAAGCCCATCGCATTTTGGATAGACTCTTCATTAATATGTCGCCAAAGTCTAGGTTTTTCATTTCCACTTTGCGCCAAAGGTGTTACAGCCCCCAATTCTAAATGTGAGAATCCTAATGCACAAAGGGATTCCAACATTGTGGCATTTTTATCAAACCCTGCTGCAAGCCCCACAGGATTATAAAAACGCATTCCATCAATTTCTTGAAATAAAATAGAATCATCAAAGCAAAATTTTTTAGAAACAAAAGGAAGTAGTGCTGGAATCTTTGGAGCAAATGCGCAAACAAACTCTACAATACTATGTGCAACTTCTGGATCTAAGCGAAAAATAAATTGGCGTAAATTCTGATAATGCAGCATTTCTACCTCGAATTCAATTTCAAATTAAAAGACTCAAAATTGTAGCATTTTTTAATAAAGTTACCATAAAAAAGACAGAAGATCCTAACCTTGCCAAAAGCAATTAAAAAACAGAAGTTAGAATCTTTTTTAAGCCTTAATATTTTTTCTTATTGACATCTTCTAAAATCGCATCCGCTAATTTTGCAACATCTTGTCCAATCACACTCACTTCTTTGGCAATCAAATTATTTTGCTCTGTAATTTCCTCAACCGCATTGATAGATTGTGTAATTGCATTCATTGCACTTGCTTGATTATTGATATTTTCCCCTGTTTGATTAATAGATTGCACAAGCGTATTTGTATAGGCTTCAATCTCACTTAGGCTCTTTCCTGTGCGCTCTGCTAATTTTCTCACTTCATCTGCAACAACTGCAAAACCTCTTCCGTGCTCCCCAGCTCTTGCTGCTTCAATGGCAGCATTAAGTGCTAGCAAGTTTGTTTGATCGGCAATATCTTGGATAATTTTTAAAATATTTTTAATCTCATCGCTTTGTTTTGCTACTTCTTTAATCATCGTATTGCTATCTTGCATATCTTGTGCGATTTGCGCAATAGCATGCGAACCTTCTTGTAGAGAGTTTGTTTGCGTGTTAGACTTTTCTGCCAAATCATTTAAAAGATTCATTAAAGCATTGCTTTTTTCATTAAGCGTATTAGAGCATTCTGCGCTAAAGCGCAACATTTTTGAAACTTCTGCTCCTAGTTTATTTGTGATAATCTCCACATCTCCCTTTGGATCTTTAAGAGAGCGTGTAAAATCTAGCTCTGAAAACGCCTTATGCACATTTGCAATCTCACGCAAATTTATCCCAATATGTTGCTGCAAGGAGTCTAGCATCATATTTAACACATTTTTTAACTCTATAAGCTTTGGATTATTTGGTTTTGAGTTAATGCGCACACTTAAATCCCCATGCTCAATTTTTGCCACTGTTTCAAGGGATTCTTTAATTGCAACTTGATCTTTCTCTAATCCTTCTTTAATTGTTTGTGCATTTTGGTTAATCATCTCTCCCATCATTCCTAATTCATCGCGATGATTGATAATAATATTTTCAAAACTTTCGCGCTTATCATTAAGATAATCAAAAAACCCTTGCAAGCCACTTTTAATATTATTTAAATGCTTAGAGATAATATGTCCTACAAAATACATTGCTACACAAATTATTAAAAGAACAACCAAAGAGATTATTGCGGCAAAATTTCTATTTTCTTTAGCTGTTTGTAACATTTCATCAAGAGGAATATTTGCAAACACTGCCCAATGGATTCCATCTTTACCTAATGTCAAAGGCTCCATAATTGTTGTAATAGGTGCATTGGTGTTTGGGCTAATGCGCTCAAAGACAACTTCCTTGCCCTTTAAAGCTTCCCTTAGATGCGAATCTGCGCTTTTATCAACTTGCTCCATTTTGCGATTAAAAACATGAAAAAACTTATGGTGCAGCACAACACTATCTTGCGAAAGCAACACAATAAAGCCACTTTCTAAAATTTTCACCTTTTTAACAGATTCTCCAAGCTCTTGCATATCAAATGCGATTCCACTTATTCCTAAAGTTTGGGAATTATAAGTGATTTTATTCAGCAAATAAACAGGCGCATATACAGGTGTTTTATCGGCACTATCTTTAGATTTTGGTTGTATGTTTGGGATAAAAATTGCTTGAGATTTACCCTCTTCAAAAAGTGCGTTTAGCTCACTATCTGACATCTTTAAGGGTAATACATTTTGCGCATTCTCACTTGCATAAACTTCACCATTAAAAAAACGCACAAAAGCGGATTGATACATCGTATCTTGCGATATTGTAGCATTTAGATAGCCACGCAGCATTACTGCACAACTATAATCACACAAGCGTGTTGAGTTAAAATCTCTTAAAGTTTTTAAACTTTCTGTTGCAATTGTGGCAATATTTTGTGCATTTTCAAGCCCCAAATCCACACGCTTTTCAATAATTCTTGCCTTATCTTTTAAAATTGCTTGTGCGTAATTTGTCGTAGTTTCCTTAGCAAATTCAAAGTTTCTATCACCCACTAAAATCACAACCATAGCTAATCCAACAAACGATACCGCAAGTCCTGCAATAATAATTTTAGCCTTCAAACTAATATCATTTATCTTTGATAATTTTTGCAAAATCCCCATCTTTCTAACATTCTCCATAAAAAAGTAAATTCTTAACTTTACTTTCATTGTAACATATTTTACTTATATCTATTGTAATTTAATCACAGATTAAGATGCCACTTTAGAATATACTTCCGCCTTAAATTTAAAACTGAAAGGAACATTATGGAATCACAAAATACACAATGTCAAATAGACTCCAAACAAAGTTGGTTACAACATTTTCCTATTATGTTTTTTGCCAGCATTATGGGCGTTGGTGGATTATCCCTTGTTATTAACAAATCTATTAAAATTTTTGATTTATCTTTACATTGGCTTTTTCTTGCGTTTGTAACACTTAGCGCCTTTTTATTGTGCCTTATCACATTACTTTATGGATTAAAAATCCTAAAATATAAAAACGCCTTTAAAAAAGAGTTGAAACACCCTATTCGTATTAATTTCTTTGCGGCAACTTCAGTTTCCATTTTGATTGTTTTGATGCTACTTTTACCCTTTATCCCAAAAGGCTTTGCGCTCACTCTTTTTTATTTAGGGGCTGGTTTGCAACTTATATTTAGTTTATATGTTGTGCGTTTTTGGTTTATCAACGAAATGCAGCAAAAAATGGCGAACCCTGCTTGGTTTATCCCAATTGTAGGTAATCTCATCGTGCCACTTGCTGGAATGCAACTAAGCATACAAAGCTACATTATCCCTTTTGAAATTCTTATTTTTTACTTTGGAATGGGAAGCTTTTTTTGGATTTTACTAAATGCTGCTTTATTGATTCGTTTAGTCTTTGGTGAAAATTTACCGCAAAAATTCCTTCCAACTCTATTTATTTTTATCGCCCCGCCTAGTGTTTTTGCGCTTGATATTCTTGCGCTTTTTGGCAAACTTGCAAATGCAGGCGTGTTATATGGAATCGCAAGCGCAAGCTTTAGTATCGCACTCTTTTTTATGTTTTTAATGGTAAGTATGTTTGGAGTATTTAGAAGCATTAAATTCGCACTTTCTTGGTGGGCTTTTACCTTTCCAACAGCTGCTTTTACGCTTTGCGCATTAGAGCTTTATGCAATCTCTTATTCTAAATTCTACGCATTTTTAGGAATCTTTGGAATTGCATTAACGACAATCATCGTAGCTGTCGTATCTTTTCGCACATTAACAGCGATTAAAAAGCGTGAAATTTGCGTATTAGAAGAATAAGCTCAATGCGCTTATTCTAAAATTCCAAGTGCTTTATAAAGTGGCACTTTTTCTAAAAACTCTTTAACCACTTCTTTAATCACCGCTTTATTTTCCGCTTCTGACTCTAGGATTTTTCCTTCTTTGATAATCTCTCTTTTATTCTCTTTGAAGAGTTTTACAATGAAATTAACAAGTTCGGTTTCTTTTTTGGTTTCTTTGATGTAAGCACTTATAGCTAGTTGTTCTATGCTTGATATCATTAAAGCTGAGGCAGTAACAGGGGAAGCAAGATAACTTGATTGACCATAGCGAACCAATCTTTTTAAAAGATTGGCATTATAAACTTTAACCCTTTTTTCAATATCTGGTGTTAAAGGCTGTGTTGGACTAATAATGTTTTGATGGACCCCAAGCATTAAAAATTCTAAAACTTGCCCAAATTTTAACTTGCACTCCTGTGTAATCTTTCGCATTGTTTTTGGTTGAAAGTCATCTTTTTCTAAGACATTTAAGACAGGTTGATAAATTTCTCTATTAAGATTAATCTCCCCTACGGCACATTGAACTTTATCTTTAAGATTTTTGAAAGAATTGGTTAGAATAAAATGTGTATTCATAAGCCTATCCATTGCTTGTTTATATGTAATAGCCCTAGCACCTTTCACATAAATATCTCTTCTAAATTGGCAATTTAAATAATAATCTTTTAATTGTTCTTTAAAAATTTTATTTTGGATTTTGTTAAAAAATTCACTCGCATTAGACATAATATTGAATCTATCAAATTGACCAAGGCAATCTGCACTAGTTGCAAAGGAACATTTAGCTTCTTCTATCATTTTTGCCACTTGGTAGAAATAAAAACAATCCCAATTTTGATTAAAATATTCATGTGAAATGTATGCAAAATTTTCATTCTTCACATCTTCTAAAAATTGCCTATTTTGAGGAACATTAATGGCATAACTAGGATTTATTTTAAAAATTCCTCTATAAACCCTAAACTGCTTTTAACAAAAGCTTGAGTATCCATTTCCGCAGAACCATATAATTCTTTATAAAGCGATAGAAGTTCTCTAGAGGGAGTTTTTGCAGACCAGCCGGGCATACAATTATAACTATTATAGACTACACCCCCAACTTTTAAAAATTTTCTAATAATCTCTAAAATGACATTGCGATTTTCCTGACTAATCCAAGAAAAAATGCCATGAAGAACAATATAGTCAAATTGTGGCTGTTCTTTTTCAAAACGCTCTAAAAGCTCCCTAAAACTATCATCATATAAAATAATATTATCGCCTACTGCATAATCTCTTGCGATTGCTACTTGCATAGGATTAAAATCCGTGCCGACATAATTTCCGCTTGTTGTTGCCGCATGCACATTAATGCTCGCTCCTTGCCCAAACGCAAGCTCTAAATAATTAAAACTTTCTGGAGGACAAATATCTTCCTCCCCCCTGCAAGGAATATCATACCCGGCTAATGTTAAATTAAGATTTAAATATAATGGACTTAACTCTCTAAAATAATAATTTACATATTCCACATCTGTAAAATACCCCTCACTCCAAACTGCCATAAACTCTCCTATTTTTGCATTAAAAGTTCAAGATTGTAACACAATTCAAATTAACATTTACAGATTTGCTATTTTTGTTACCACTGGATTCCACGCTTTTGAAGAGAGCATTACACAATCGCCACTTTTTAAATCCACTACCTCCTCTTCTTGTGCAGTGATTTGTGCGATTTCATTGCCGATTAATACGCTTAAAACATACACTAGCCCACTTTTTTTAATCTCTAGCACCACGCCACTATGGCGGAATTTGCCACTAGGTAAATCTTGCAAAAACACGGAATGCGGGCTTCCTTGCTTGTGTATGATTCCTTTTTCAATGAATAAAACGAAGTTTGAGAGAAAAAACACTTCACTAAAATTATGGCTAACTAAAAATGTGGTGAGATTAAAATGGCGATGGATTTTTAAGAGTTCCTTTTGAAGTTTATGCGCCATCACGGAATCTAAAGCAGAAAATGGCTCATCTAAGAGCAAAATTTCAGGGTTCCTAACCAATGCTCTAGCTAAAGCCACTCTTTGTTGCTGTCCGCCACTTAGCGTGTTTGGCTTCTGTTTAGCGAGAGCTTGTAATTCCGTGATTTCTAGCAATTCTACAACCTTTTTTTTATCAGCCCCTTTAGGTAAAGCAAAGCTCAAATTCTCTTCCACACTCATATTAGGAAAAAGCGCGTAATCTTGAAATACAAAGCCTATGGTGCGTTGTTGTGGTGGGAGATTTATGCTAGCCTTTCTTGCTTCTTTTGCCTTCTCAAACCAAACTTTATCCCCCACTTGCACACGCCCAAAATCTGGTTCAACTAAGCCTGCTAAAATCCTTAAAATCGTTGTTTTACCTGCTCCACTTTTTCCAAAAAGCGTGATTAAATCTTGCTCTTTAAGAGTGCAAGCTACTTTTAAAACAATTTCACCTTGCGCACTCAAAAGGCGTTTTTCAAAGTCTAAAATAATCACTTTGCCCCCCTTTTATTTAAATAAAAAGTCAAAAGCAAAATCAAAAATGTAACCGCAAATAAAGTCAAAGCATATTGATGTGCTAGGGCATAATTTAGGGATTCTACCTCATCATAAATCGCAATACTTGCCACACGCGTAACGCCCTCAATATTCCCCCCTATCATCATCACTACGCCAAATTCCCCGATAGTGTGCGCAAAGGTTACTACAATTCCAACAAGCAAAGAGCGTGAAATATTAGGCAATAACACCGCATAAAGAATTCTAATGCGATTTTTTCCAAGTGTTAAAGCCGCTTCAAAAAGTGATTTAGGAAGCGTAGAAAACCCTGCTTGAATAGGATTTACCATAAAAGGAAGTGAAAAAATCACAGAGCCTACAATCAACCCTTCAAAACTAAAGACAAGTTTAAGATTAAAAGTTTCCAGTAAAAACTTCCCCAAAAAGCTTTGCGGACTAAAGGCAATTAGCAAATAAAAACCCAAAACACTAGGCGGAAGCACCAAGGGCATTGACACAATCGTTTCTAAAACGGGCGTGATTTTGCTTTTATTAAAAGCTAAAAAATATGCTAGCGGAATTGCAATTATAAATAGCACAAAAGTTGTTATTAACGCTACTTTGAGCGTTAAAAGCATTGTGATTAAAAAACTATCAATTTGCATAAATCATCACAGCATTTTCAGGGATATGCCACTTCACATAATCCCCCTTTTTTAAAGCATTTTGGCGGATAAAATCTAGCGGACACAAGGCAGTGATTGCCTTATCTTGCACTTCTAATGCTAGCCTTGCAAATAACTCATCTTGTTGTATATCTAAAATTTTGGATTTAAAAGTATTGTGCAAGCCCTTTAATTCCAAGCCCACAATTACACTACTTTCTTTAAAACCTAATTCTAAAGTTTTTTGTAAAAATGATTCTAAAAATGTAGAATCCTCTAGCAAAAGCGCATTTAACATTTGCGATTCCATATTTTTAGAACCATCGCATAATTGCACACAAAGGCGTAAAATACCTTCTTGTGCGTCAAAATGCATTAAGATACCTTGAAGTCTATTCAACGCTATATCCAAATTTGACAAATTTTTCTTTTGCGTTTTTACTTAAAATATAGTCTTTAAAATCCTTAGCAAGTTTAGAATCTTTACCATAATTTGTAATCACAAGTGCTTGTTCAATGGGTTTATAAAGCTTTTCATCAATGGCTACATAACTCATTGTAGATGTATTAATCCCACTATCTCCTAACATTGATAAAGCAGTAAAGCCCACTTCCGCATTTTTAGATTCCACATAAGTTGTTGCAGCACCTATGCTCTCCCCTGTTACAAACTTCGCTTGCACTTTTTCAAGCATCTTTGTAGCTTCCAATGCTTCCATTGAAGCCCTACCATAAGGGGCAACTTTAGGATTTGGAATCGCGATATGTGTGATTTTAGGATTTAAAATATCGCTAAATTCTTTAATCTTAAAGTTTTCATTATTGCTCCAAAGCACTAATTTCCCTTTAGCATAAATCTCTTCTTTGCTTGGGGCTAACTTTTCTTCATAAAGTTTTGCAGGATAGCTCACATCAGCAGCAACAAACAAATGTGTAGGCGAGCCATTTTTAATTTGCGCATAAGCCTTGCCACTTGAGATATAAGAAATCTCAATTTTATCGCCTTTTTTATTCTCTAAAAAATCTGTTTTAATCTCTTCTAACACATATTTTAATGAAGCTGCTGCTAAAACTTTAATCTCTTCAGCTTGCGCACTAAGGCTAAAGATAGCTCCACAAATTCCAACGATAATTGCTTTTTTGATTCCACTTAACATTTCCTCTCCTTAAATTCCTAAAATTACATTGTTTGCTTTAAAACCAAACCACACTTTTTGCCCAACTTTTAAAGCCAAATTTGTTTTAGAATCTTCTGTAACCACAGCACTCAACTCCGTTCCGTTGCAATTAATGCTAACTTCTGCATTCACCGCGCCATCTTTTAAATGGCTCACTTCTCCACAAAGGCAATTACGCAAGGACATTCCCTTAGGCTCTTGCGTGAAAACCACAATCCAGTTTGCCTTAATAAGTGCATAAGCTTGCATCCCTACCTTTAATCCAAGCTCTTTTAGGGAATGCAAAGTGATTGTACTTACAATTTGGATTCTATCTTGCACACTTAGTGTAACTTCTGCATTCACCGCTCCTTCTTTAATCGCTATAATCTCGCCTTGTAGTTGATTTCTAGCACTTGTTTTTAACATTACGCTTCTCCTTATTGTTTGTATGGATTCTTTTGTTTTACCAAGTAAGGAATCCCAAGCCTCCAAATCTCCTTCAAAAAGCGTATAAAGCTCTTGTGAGATTCTCTCCATCTCGCGAAAAATCCTAATTGCTTCTAAGCCTTTTTGAGTAACTTGTGTTCCGCCGCCGCCCTTACCACCTGTTACACGCACTACAAGGGGTTCGCTTGCGACTTTATTCATCAAATCTACGCTATCCCAAGCCGCTTTGTAACTCATTCTCATTTCTTTTGCCGCTTTAGAGATTGAACCGCTTTTTGCAATCCGCTCTAGCAATTCAATCTTGCCGTGTCCTAAGAAGTTTTTATCTTGTTCTTTAATCCAAATACGCCCTTGAACCTGCACAACTTTTCTCCACAACAGATTTTAAAAGATAGGTCAAATTATATTTTAATATATAACGATTTGTCAATTTTATAATCTTAAGTTTTATTTAAATTATTTTATTAATTCTTTTTGCTATAATAAGCCCTTATGCAAGGAGAAAAAATGACAATTATTAATCAAGAAACACGCGATGTCTTAGTAGAAAATGTCAAAGCTTCACCAGAAAACTTAATCTTAGGAATTGAGCACGCTCTAATTTCAAATGATATAGACCCACAAAGAGTATTTTTTCTAAAAGTGCCAGAGTCTTGCAAAAAGGCTCTTTTTAGCAAAGATTGGTATTGGAATGGTTCAAAGCTTGAAGTTTATAAGGATTAAAAAATGCAAGAGATAAAAAACGCAAGGGCGTGGAAATTTGGGGATAATATAGATACAGATCTAATTATTGCAGCGCGTTATTTAAATACAACAGATTCTGCAATTTTAGCCTCCCATTTAATGGAAGATGCAAGGAATGGATTTGTAAATTTAATTACAAAAGGCGATATTATTGTAGCAGGTGAAAATTTTGGTTGTGGCTCTAGTAGAGAACACGCACCAGTAGCCATTAAAGCGGCTGGGATTAGTGCAGTAATTGCCAAGAGTTATGCAAGAATTTTTTATCGCAATGCTTTTAATACAGGCTTGCCTATTTTAGAGATTCAAGAAGCAGATTCTATTAATGAAGGTGATATTTTAGAGATTGATTTAAAAGGCGGTGTGATTAAAAATCATACGCAAAACTGCGATTATGCCTTTAATGCGATTCCACCTTTTATGCTAGAGCTTTTAGAGAGTGGCGGATTAATCCCTTATGCAAAAAACAAGCTAGGAGAAACAAATGCAAAATTATAAAATCGCTGTAATTAAAGGCGATGGAATCGGACCTGAAATTATTAATGAAGCTTTAAAGGTTTTAAAAGTTACAGCAGAAAAGTTTTGTTTTAACTTAGAATTTGAAGATTATTTAATGGGCGGAATCGCTTATGATTTAACAGGCTCTCCCTTGCCTAAAGAAACTATTGAAGGCTGCTTAAAAGCAGATGCTACACTCTTTGGTGCAATCGGTGGTGAAAAATGGGATAATTTGCCGCGTGAGTTGCGACCAGAGAGTGGATTATTGCATTTAAGAAAAAGTTTAGAAGTTTTTGCAAACTTCCGCCCTGCTAAAGTTTATGATGAATTAGTTGATGCTAGCACACTAAAGGCTGAAGTAATAAAGGGCGTGGATATTCTAGTGGTGCGTGAGCTAATTGGAGGAATCTATTTTGGCACGCCAAAGGGGCGCGATAAAGATAGGGGCTTTAATACAATGGTGTATAGCGTTGATGAAGTTAGGCGCATTGCTCACACTGCCTTTGTTGCAGCAAGAAAACGCAAGCAAAAAGTGTGTTCTGTAGATAAAGCAAATGTGCTTGATGTTAGCCAGCTGTGGCGTGAAGTTGTTAGTGAAGTGGCAAAAGAATATCCAGATGTAGAGTTAAACCATATGTATGTAGATAATGCGGCAATGCAGCTTATTAGGAATCCTAAGCAGTTTGATGTGATTTTAACAGGCAATCTTTTTGGAGATATTTTAAGCGATGAAGCAAGTATGCTAAGTGGCTCTATTGGCTTGCTTCCTAGTGCGTCTATTGGCGCAAAAGCAGCGATTTATGAGCCCATTCATGGAAGTGCGCCAGATATTGTAGGAAAAGGGATTGCCAACCCTATTGCAACCATTGCTAGCGCTGCTATGCTTTTGCGCTATTCTTTAGGACAAACTCAAGCAGCAGAAGCGATTGAAAGATCAATTGAAGAAGCATTAAAAGAAGGATTCCGCACAAAAGATATTGCAGATTATGGCGCAAAAGAAATTTGCAGTTGTGAGCGTATGGGAAGCGTGATTGCAGAGAAAATCAAAAAGTGAAAAGTTAGAATCCAAAATTGGATTCCATTATTTCACAATTAAAATTGGAATGGGAGATTTTTCTGAAAAATCGTTTTGATTAGATGAAAAAATCTTATTCCAAAAGCTCTCCTCACTCTGTCCAATAACTAGTAAATCAAAGTCTTTTGCATAATTTAACACTTCAGTAACCGCTTCCCCTTCTAACAACTTTTGGCTAACATTAACACCCTTATTAGTAAAAATTGCACTAAAATCTTCTAAAAGCTTATCACTTTGCGCATTTTCTTTTTTTTCAATCTCTTCATAAGCAGCCAATGCTGCCTCCCCATAAAGCATAATAGGAGTTTTTACATGGATAATGCTAATTGCACAATCTTCCCTATCTCCAAAAAAATCCACCACAAACTGCGCTGCCTTTTGACAAGATGGTGTCGCATCAACAGCAAATAAAATCTTTTTCATAGCTTTCCTTATCTTTTAAAATTACAAAGATTATAGCAAATTTCACAGAAAATAAAGTAAAGTTTTAGTAAGCTTGTCAAATCAATCCACCAAGAGAGTCGTAATGCAAACGCCTTTAGAGCAAATTCCAAAAACAGACAAGCTTTTAAATGCGCTAAATTTAGAGCTTAAAACACCAAATCCAAAACTTTTAAAATCTCTAACTTTAGAATTTCTAGATAACTATCGCCAAGAATTGCTAAAAGGTGGAGAGTTGCTAGACTTTAAAAGTTGCGTCAAGCGCATTATAGCGTTGTATCAAAACGCTACACAAAAATCCCTAAAACCACTCATTAATGCCACAGGGATTGTTGTGCATACAAACTTAGGGCGTAGTGTGTTTTCAGAAGAGATTTTAGAAGAAATCAAGCCCCTTTTAACGCACTACAATAACTTAGAATATGATGTGCAAAAAGGGGAGCGCGGAGAGAGATATATCCATTTACAAAGGCTTTTTAAAACACTCTTAAACGCAGAAGATGTGCTAGTTGTTAATAACAATGCTGCTGCTGTATTTTTAATCTTAAACACCTTTGCAAAAGGCAAGGAAGTGATAATCTCGCGCGGGGAGCTAATAGAGATTGGCGGAAGCTTTAGAATTCCGCGCGTTATGGAAGACTCTAGGGCAATTTTGCGCGAAGTTGGCACAACAAATAAAACCCATTTAAAAGACTACAAAGATGCTATCAATGAAAACACTACTATACTTTTTAAGGCACATAAATCAAACTTTGCTATCACAGGATTTAGCAAGGAAGTAGAGTTTAAAGAGATTGTAGCCCTTGCAAAAGAATGTAATTTGATAGATTATTATGATTTAGGGAGCGGATATTTTAGCATTTTAGATTCCACATTTAAGGGATTTGAACCTTCCCTAGAAGTAATTTCTAGTCTTAATCCAAGCCTTGTGAGCTTTAGCGGAGATAAACTTTTAGGAGGAACACAAGCTGGGATTATCTTTGGAAAAAAAGCATTAATTGACAAACTTAAACAAAATCAACTCTTAAGAATGTTACGCGTGGATAAATTCACCATTGCTGCCCTTGAAGCAACGCTAAATGCCTATTTACAAGGCAACACAAAAGCGATTCCAACTTTACAAATGCTTTTAAGGGATAAGGATTGCTTGTATGCTTTAGCACAAGAACTTGCAAAAGGGATTCCTCCCTGCTTTAAAGCACAAGTGATTCCCACAAAAAGTTTTAGCGGTGGTGGGGCAATGCCAAGCCATTATTTAGAATCCTTTGGCGTAGCAATTTTTAAAAAGGATTTAGAAGCCTTAAATCTTAATGAAAGCAAGCTAGAACAGCATTTGCGCAAAAGCGGAATCATTGCACGCTTAGAAAACTCCGCCTTAATTTTAGACGCACGCACACTTTTAGAGGGCGATTTAGCTCAAATTGTGGAATCCTTTTTTGTATTACTTAAGGAAGCACAATGCAAAATCTAATTATTGGCACAATGGGACATATTGATCACGGAAAGACAAGTCTAATTGCAGTACTTAATGGATTTTGGGGAGATAGCACACAAAGTGAAAAAGAGCGTGGAATCACACTTGATTTAAGCTTTTCCAACCTTACACAAGGGGATAAAAACATCGCTTTTATTGATGTTCCCGGACACGAAAAATTAGTCAAAAATATGATTGCTGGAGCTTTTGGTATAGATTACGCACTGCTTGTGATTTCCGCAAATGAAGGGATAATGTCCCAGACTTTAGAGCATTTAAGAATTTCGTATTTACTAGGAATTAAGGATTTTATTGTTGTGTTAAGCAAATGCGATTTAGTAGAAAATTCTTTATTACAAAAACGCAAAATAGAAATTGCCACGCTATTTTCCAACTTTAAAGACTTAAAATATCTCCTTTTAAATGTTTCTATTTATGATAAAGCTAGCATTGAAGCACTTAAAAACACACTCTTTTCACTTCCAAAACTTAAGCGTTTAGATTTAGGATTTTTTCGCTATTACATTGATAGAGTTTTCACTCTTAAGGGTTCAGGTTGTGTGGTAAGCGGCACGCTAATGGACGGAGATTTAAGCATAAAAGATAAAATATGGTGCGCACAATTAGAACAAAGTCTTAACATTAAAAATCTCCAAAGCCACGGAAAAAACACAGAAATTGCCCACAATGGTGCGCGTGTGGCAATCAATCTTAGCGGAATCTCTCATCATCAACTCAAACGCGGTGATTTGCTGACTAAAAAGGGCTATTTGCGTGGATTTGATAAGATTGAAGTGGAGCTAGAACGCTTTGAAAACCTTGAACACAATAGCGAAGCGATACTCTATTTAGGCGCATTGCGCACAACTTGTCGTGTGTTATTTTTGGATTCCAACAAAAAATTTGCCACACTAAAAGCTAGGATTCCACTCTTTAGCATTTTTAATGAACGCTTTATTTTGCGCGATGATAATCAAACACTAGGCGGTGGAAGAGTTTTAAGCCCTATTATAGATCCTATGAAAAAATCTCAAAAATTGCAATATTTAGAATGCTTAAGCCAAAAAGATTTAAAAGGCGCATTTGAAATCCTTTTGCAAGCACATAAAAAGGGGTTAGGACTAATTAGCTCAATGCAACGCTTTAGGATTCCACAAAATAAAGCTTTAGAAATTGCAAAAGAAATTCCCCATTGCTTTGTGTGTGAAAAAGCACTTATCGCTTACCCAAAAAGCGCTAGAACACTTATAAAAGAAGTGATTACACAAATTTTAGCCAAAAATCCAAACGCGCTTTTAAGTGCTGCACTTTTAAGCCAAAAACAAAGCTTTATCGCTGAAGAATTTGCCCTAGATGTGCTCAATGAACTTTTAGCACAAAACACATTGTGTAAGTTGGAATCCTTTTTTGTATCGCCTAAAAATTCCTTACAAGACACAAAAGGCGTTGAAGACTATCTTTATACAACCATTTATAACACATTGTATCATCAAGGCTATGAACCCATCGCCCCTTATAATCTTTATGATAGCCTAGATATTGATAGAAAAAGTGGTGATACAATCTTTAAACGCTTAACAAGTGAAAAAAAGATTTTACGACTAAGCCATAAGCTTTTTATTTGCGCAGAGCATTTAACAAAACTTTTAGAGCTAATGCGCGAAATCATCAAAAAAGAAGGCTATTTGGACATTAACAACTTCAAAACCCATTTAAATCTTAGTCGCAAATATCTCATCACTTATTTAGATTATTTAGATAGTTTCAACGATATAGAAAACGACAATGGTAGGCGTATATTTAAATAAGGAATCTTAAATGCTAGATAGACTCCAAAACACAGAACTAAATCTTGATTTAAACGCAAAACTTCTTGCGACTAGAACTTGCAATTATCAAGCCATAACGCCAACGCAAATCCAGCAAATCCGTCAAGAAAATAAAGAACTCTGCGCCCTTTTAAACACTCAAATTGCACGCCCTTTTAGCTTTAGCGTAGAATCCTTTTATTTTCTTTTGCACTCTCTCTCTAAGCATTATAAAATCGCTCTTGCCCTAAGTAGCCACAACCTTCTTTATCAAGCCTATTTACTCTTAGAAGAGAGCAATATTATCCCCTTACTTCCTGATTCTACACTTGGTTATATCACACAAGCCACCTTGCAAAACGCCTTAGATAATGGCGCAGATTGTTTCATAATCCCTCATATTAATGAAGACATTCTAACACAAAATCCCCTAGAATATTTACCAGAGAATGTGCTAAAAATTGTGGATATTAGCTACACAATTCCTTTAAATCTACCTTTGCCAAAGGCGGATTTACTGCTTGTAAATGGAGAGAATTTAGGAATAATGCGCCCCTTTGGAATCATAGCTTCCAATAATTCAAGTTTTTATGGGTTACCTAGCGTTTATTTAGAAATTCAAAATCTCTATGCAGTTTTTAAAGAAGCAATTTTAAGCAAACAAGCAAATACACAAGATCTTTCACAAAGCTTCTTCCATTGTCTTCAAGCAAGTTTAAAAGAACAATGCTACTGCTTCTATCAAAGCCCAAAAAACACTTTGTGCTTAGGACTAAAAGGCATTAAGGCTAGAAATCTTATTCAAAGCCTTATGTTTGATGGAATCCATATTATCAATGGGCAAGAATGCTTATTTGGCTTTAGTCAGCCTTCTTTTGTCTTGCGCTTAATGGGCTATAAAGAAGCGCAAGCAAGAGAGCTAATTAGTCTTAGCTTTTTAGAAATATCCCCTAGTCTTATTCCACAAATTGCGCAAAAAATTGCTCAAAAATATCTCCAACTAATCAAACTTCAATCCTAAAGGAATCCTATGCAAACTCTAAAAGAAGCAAAAATAACTCTCTATAATATTGCTAAAGAATATCAAAATAAAAATAAAGAAATTTTGCCTCTTTTGCAAGCACAAAATAAAATTCTAGCTTGTGATATTTATGCTGCAAAATCTCTCCCTAGTTTTGATAATAGCGCAATGGACGGATATGCACTAAATCTTAAAAATGCGGGCAAAACCTTAAAAATACAAACAAGCATTTTTGCAGGTGATTGCCAAGCAATCACACTAGAGCCACACGCGTGTGCGAAAATTATGACAGGGGCTAGGATTCCACAAGGGGCGGATTGTATTGTGCCTTTTGAAGAGATTGAGGGGGGATTTAACAACACTTCACAAATCACCGCGCCACAAAATCTAAAGCTCTTTGCAAACATTAGAAAAGAAGGCGAAGAAATAATGCAAGGCTCTTTGCTTTTAGAAAAAGGAGTGCAACTAACTTGCGATAGACTAACACTTCTTGCAACACAGGGAATTAGCAATGCATCTGTGTTTAGCCCACTAGAGATTGCAATTTTTACAAGCGGAAATGAGCTAAAAGAACCTTGGGAACCAGCAAATGCTTCTGAAATCTACAATTCAAACGCTACAATGGTGCAAAGCACCTTGCAATCTTTGCATTTTAAAAGCAAATATTGTGGAATCTTAAAAGATGATTTTAGCGCAGTGGAGCTTGCCTTACAGACTCCCAGTGATGTGATTTTTACAACTGGTGGTGCTAGCAAGGGAGAGGCAGACTTTATCCGCCAAGCTTTAGTGCAAAGTGGAGCAACACTTTTAATTGAGAGAGTGGATATTAAGCCCGGCAAGCCTATTATGGTTGCACATTTTAAAGGTAAATTTATTGTCGCGCTTCCGGGAAATCCCTTAGCTAGTAGCGTAATGCTTAGAGTGCTTATTCTTCCATTTTTAGCACAACTTAGTGGAGCAAATGCGCATTATCCAAGCCCTATTATCTTAAAAGCAAGCACACCATTAAAGCGCAAAGCACGCGCTGAAGTGCTTTTAGCTAAAATACAAAATGACTCCATAAGCTTCACAAAAGGCGGTAAATATGGCTCTGGAGAAGTTACACCAATGGCGCAAAGTGATGCGCTTGTGATTTTAGATTCCAACTTCACAGAAATTAAAGAAGGTGATTTGCTAAAAGTCTTGCCCTTTTACGCCCCTTTTAACACAATAGAGCAAGAATGTATTAATCGCTTATAAACTTAAAATATTTTTTCTAAATACTCTTTTATAAAGCCAAAATAGCGTGATTAAAGCTGGGATTCCAAAAATATATCCCGCTAGCACATTATCAAAATACCCTGCAATCCCAAAAGAAAGCAACGCGATAAAAGCAACACTTGTAACATAAGGGAATTGCGTTATAAAATGGCTATGCACGGAGCAACCCGCCCCTGTGGCTGATAAAATTGTCGTATCAGAAATCGGTGATGCGTGATCCCCATACACAGCACCAGATAGCACAGCGCACACAGAGAGATTTAAACTCACATCATTACTTAGCGCAATCCCAGCTCCAATAGGTAACATAATTGCAAATGTCCCCCAACTAGTGCCTGTGCAAAAAGCAATAAAACTTGAAGCAAGGAATAAAATTAATGGAATAAAAATTTGTGGAGAGAGTGAGCCATTGCTTAAAAACTCTTTGCTTAAATTTGCTAGATACACACCTGTTTGCAAATCTCCTTTAATCACAGGACCAATCGCCCAAGCAAAAATTAAAATCAAATTTGCAGGTAACATTAGCAAAAAGCCATCTTTAATAATCAACCAATACTCATTTGCCAAGATTCTATTAAACGCTAAAACCACTGCCACAAAAAGCGCGCAAGCTCCACCCCAAAATAGAGCAAATCCCGTTTGAGCTTCTGAAAGCATTGCGATAAAATCAAGATTTCCTACAACTCTATATCCACTATAAAAAATAAAAAATCCCACAAATATAAACAACGCTCCAAGTGGCAAGAGTAAAAGCCACATACTTCCACCACTATGCTCTTTTATCTCTTCAAACTCCTGCACGCCAGCATTTTGGTATTTTACCATTTGAGGCAAATTGATTTGCCAAAGGATTGTCAAAAACACTCCAAGCAAGGCAAACCACGCATAAAAATTTCCCATAATACTATTTGCTAACACACTAAAACTCTTATCCACTCCAAAAATACCGCCCATAATCCCTAAAATATATGCTCCCCAGCTAGAAATTGGCATTAAAATACAAATCGGCGCAGAAGTAGAATCTATAATATAGGCTAAACGCTCTCTACTAGAATGATTCACATCATTTAGCGGACGCGCGATTTGCCCAACACTTAAAGCATTAAAGTAATCATCAATAAAAATCACAATTCCAGCAATAAACGCTAAAAACTCTGAACTCCTAGGGCTATTAACCTTCTCTCTAGCCCAAGCAACAAATGCTGCAATCCCACCAGAACATTTCATAAGCTCTGTTAAAACTCCA